>JACUUR010000024.1 GCA_014859205.1 Dehalococcoidia bacterium
TGATGAACTGCTGGTGCACTGCCTGGCGCCTTCCCATAGGACGGGACTGCTGGAGGACAGGCATTCGGAGCGCCTGGTGCTGTGGCTCTTCAGGCAGAGCGGCCAAGCCCGTAAGGAGACGGGTAGTTGAACACCTTATTGGCAGGCGCAGCCATATTCATATCGGTCAACGCTTTCATATGCCTGTACAGGGCCATAAAGGGCCCCACCATACAGGACAGACTTCTCACTCTGGGTGTGTTTGGCAGCAGCATGCTGGCCGTCCTGGTACTGCTGGCCGCAATCTTTGAAAGCTCCATCTATCTGGATGTTGCCATGCTGTTCGTATTGCTGGCCTTCATAGTCATGATAGTCGTGTCCCGCTATCTGGAGACTTATGGCAGGGAGGTTGACGATAGTGATCGCTGACGTTCTGACCGTCATCTTCGTGTTGATAGGCTGCTTCTTCCTGCTGGTGGTGACTATCGGCATATTCCGCCTCCCCGATGCTTTCTCGCGCCTGCATCTCACGAGCAAGTCTGATCCCATCGGAACTGTGGCGATTCTGGTGGCCGCCGCTATCTACGGTGGGTGGTCCTCTGACATACTCCGGCTCATAGCTATTGGCTCGCTGCTGGTGATAACCAGCGTCACTTCAAGTCATGCTATCGGACGTTCGGCTCTGAACAGGAAGGCAGGGAATTTGAGGGGGGGGCCGACTCCGGGAAGAGAAGAGGAGAATGCTGCAGCCACTTAACATTGTGCTGCTGGCCCTGCTGATTATCACCGCGCTGGTGGCCTGTCTACACCGTAACCTTCTGGTTGCTGTAGTCATGCTGTCGGTTTTCAGTCTTACCATGGGCGTAATGTGGGTCATGTTGCGTGCTCCGGACCTGGCCCTGGCCGAAGTAGTGGCAGTGGGAGTGGTAACTACCGTGTTCTTTGTGGTCACCATCTTCAAGACTGAGAGGAGGGAGGTGTGAGAAAGGTCCTGGCGGTGCTGTGTACCTGCGCGCTGGCTGTGCTGCTCATCTACGTGGTGACACTCCTGCCCGCGATGGGAGATCCTGACAATCCCACCAACAGCAATGTCGTCCCCCGCTACCTCGAACAGGGCGAGCAAGAAGCAGGCACAAGGAATATCGTAGCCGGCGTTGTGTTCAACTACCGGGGTTATGACACCATGGGCGAGGTGGCCATATTCAGCGCCGCCCTGGCCGGCATCTTCGCAGTGTTGGGGGCGGGCAGACGAAAGATCGGCCGCGCCTTCATAGATGAGTCGCGGGTCAAGTTCAGCTTCGTCAGCGGCACTGCTGTGGTACTGGTGATGCCGCTGATAATCCTTTTCTCCATTTACGTCATATTCTACGGCACGGATTCCCCGGGGGGAGGCTTTCAGGGGGGCGCGGCGATCGGAGCAGGCGTCATGCTGTTCACCGCAGCCTTTGGGTTCTGCAGGGCGCAGGAGCGAATACCCCACCATGTCAGGATCATCCTGGAAAGCACGGCTATCGGGGGTTTCTTCCTGGTGGGCACGGCCGGGGTTATCGGGGGGGCCAACTTCTTAACCTATGCTATACCTTCGCTTTCGGCCCAGAGCCAGACTGCTCTGCGCGCAGCGATGCTGCTGATACTCCAGTTCGGCATAGGGATTAAGGTGGGAGTGATATGCACCTCGATCCTGTTTGCCTTGCTTAGAGAGGAGGAGACAGATGGTGTGGAACACGCTTGCTGACAATATCAACTACGCAGTGGCCATGGTGCTGTTCTGCATCGGGTTCTATACGCTTATCATTCGGAGCAACCTGATCAAGAAGATAATCGGGCTGATGGTCATGCAGGTCTCCGTCTTCTTCTTCCTGGTATCGGTGGGATACCTGGATGCAGGCCGGGCTCCAATAGTGGTTCCGGGAGAGCCTCCCTCAGCGATGGTCAATCCCCTTCCCCAGGCCATGATCCTGACGGCGATCGTGATCGCGGTGAGCACTACCGCGCTGTTCCTCTCTCTCGCTCTCAGGTTCTACCGCCACTACGGAACGCTGGATATGGACAAGGCAAAGGAAGACCAGCGATAAGGTGGAAGCTTATCAGCACTTCGCCATATACGCCATAGTCACACCTCTCTTTGTAGCCGTACTGATACCCATAATCGCTCTGTGGAAGAAGAACTGGGCCATGCCGCTGGCGGGCCTGGCCCTGTCTCTGTCCTTCGTCCTGAGCGTGCTGCTGGTACCGAAGGTTCGGGCCGCAGGATATCTCTCCTATCACCTGGGTTCCTGGGAGCCACCATTCGGAATCGAGATCAGGATCGACTTCCTGGGCGTGCTGATGATGGTCCTGATCTCGTCGATCTGTCTGATCGTGGCGATATACTCGCTGAGGTATCTGGCGCCCGTCCGGCCCAAGGAGGGGAAGACCTTCTTTTTCTTCGGCGAGGAGATGGAGGCAGGCAAGAGGCCGATCTACTACTCCCTGTATCTGGTCCTTGCTGCGTCCATGCTGGGTTTTGTGGCTACAGGCGACATCTTCAACATGTTTGTTTTCTTTGAACTGATGGCCATCTGCTCCTACGCACTGGTGGCCATACCGGGCACCGGATTGCCGATCAGAGCAGCGATAAAGTACATGCTGATGGCGGTGCCCGCTGCCATAGTTGTGCTGCTTGGCATAGGGCTCCTCTATTCCGTAACCGGCAGCCTGAATATGCTGGACATTGCAGGGAGGATCGCCGATTCGGCTTACGGTCAGGTGATCGTCGTATCGTATGTGATACTAATCGTTGGTTTCGCGGTTAAGGCGGCCGTCTTTCCGTTGCACGTCTGGCTTCCTGATGCCCATAGCAAGGCACCGTCTCCCATAAGCGCCCTGCTGTCCGGCCTGATCGTCAAGATGGGCATCTTCGGGATGATCCGGGTCACCTATTCCGTATACGGCGCATACTTTGCCTCGGATTTGGCCTGGATCGTCAATGCCCTGTCATGGGTGGCAGCGGCTGCCATCATCTATGGAGCGATTATGGCCATCAGGCAGAGCGACCTCAAGATCATGATTGCTTACAGCACGGTAATGAACATCGGTTATATCATGTTGGGATTCGGCCTGGCAGATGTGACGGCGCTGGTCGGTGGTGCGTATCATATCGTGGGTCATGCTCTTGCCAAGGCGTGTTTCTTTCTGTGCGCGGGTTCGATCATCTCGCGGTCGGGTTATCTGAAGATCGATGATCTCAAGGGGGCGGCCCGGAAGATGCCGCTCACCTGCGCGGCTTTTGCCCTGGCCTCTCTATCGATAGTAGGCATCCCTCCTACCGCCGGCTTTGTGGGCAAATGGTACCTGGTGTGGGGCAGTTTCAGCACAGGCAACTTCCTGCTGGGTGCGGTGGTCATTGCCGGGAGCATCATGGCGGCGGTGTACTGCTTCAGGGTAGTCTACTACATGTTCTTCCTGCCTCCGGCAGATGGAGCCTGGCAGCAGGTGGCAGGAGAGGCCCCGGCCTCTATGCTGGCGCCCACCTGGCTACTCGCGGCCGGGGCTCTGGCCCTGGGCATCTTTTCTTCCTGGATTGTGCCGTTTCTCAGGGAAGCTGCAGAGTCACTAATGCTACTTAACTGAGAGCAGGGTTACTATGAATGCTGAGATAGGCTGTATGCGGCCGTTAATGGCCATTCTGCTGCCGGGGGTTTCTCTACTGGCTATTCTGTTGCTGCCCGGCAAGCACCAAACACTGAAGAGGGCGGTCCATATCGCCGGTAGCCTGGGCGCATTCGGAGTGGTGCTGTCCATGCTGCCCGGGATACTTGATGGCAACGTGTATGGAATGGAGTTGATACCGATAGTTGAGCTGATAAGCATTCATCTGACCGTAGATGCTCTCGGCTTCTACTTCGGGCTGGTGTTGACCTTTCTCTGGGTGCTGGCTACGGTCTACTCATCGGGCTATATCAAGCACAAGGACGAGCGGTTTTACGGCTTCATGGCCCTGTGCAACTCCTTTCTCCTTGGCTGTGCTTTCTCGCAAAACATCTTCACCTATTTCGTCTTCTACGAACTGATGACCCTGGCCAGCTTCCCTTTGATCATCCATGAGGAAACCGACGCCGCCCGCCGGGCGGGCATCAAGTACCTTAAGTACGCCATACCCGCCGGTGCAGTCATCTTGTTCGCCATCCTGCTGCATTTTTTTCGGGGAGGGGGGGACCTGAGTCTTGTCTCGATGGGGACCCTGAGTCTGGACGCAGCCTCCAGAACCTTGCTGACGGTGGTCTTCCTGGCCTATTTCGGCGGTTTCGGAGTCAAGGCTGCCATTGTGCCTCTGGAAGGATGGGTGCCGGACGCGCACCCGGCAGCGCCAGCGCCGGCCAGCGCCCTTCTGTCGGGCGTGATTCTGAAGGCGGGCGCCTTTGGCATCATCAGGGTTGTGGTCAATGTCTTCGGACTGGACCTGTTCAAGGAGCTCAACCTGTGGATCCCCATGATTGTGCTGGCCAGCATTACCATAATCCTGGGTTCCGTGCGCGCACTGGCGCAGGATAACCTGAAGAGGCGGCTGGCCTATTCCAGCGTGGGCCAGGTCTCCTATATACTGCTGGGCATTGCCTTGATGAGTCCGCTGGGCGTCCTGGGTGGTATTATGCATCTGGCGCATCACGCACTGATGAAGGGCTGCCTGTTCTTCTGTAGCGGGATAATCCTGAAGAAGACAGGCAAGAAGAACGTCAGCGAGATGGCCGGTGTGGGCTATAGCCTGCCGATAACCATGATCTGTTTCTCGATTTGCGCCCTGGCCATGATGGGGACTCCGCTGACCGTGGGCTTCATCTCCAAGTGGCTGCTGGGCAGCGGAGCGGTTCAGGCTGACAAGCCGGCCTTGATCATAGTGTTGCTTATCAGTGCACTTCTGAGTGCATTCTACTACCTGCCTATTATCTATACCGCCTTCTTCAGACGACCACAGGAGGATAGCGAATCTCAGACATTCCAGTTCAAAGGTGAAACCAGCCCCGCCATGCTGTGGCCGGCCGTGGTTCTGGCCGTGCTGGTGATCGTGGTCGGCGTATGGGTTACGGTGCCGGCGTTTCCACACTCGCTGGCGAGCATGGTGGTAAGGGTGTTGTTCACATGAGTTAGGAGGCGAAAGCATTGTCTGCCGAAGAAATCGCAGGAAACACGTTCTCAGTGCTTCCACTGTTGGCGGTGTTGATTCCGATGGTGGCGGCCGTGGCCGTTGTAGCAATTGGCGAGCGCAATGAGAAGCTCAGGAATCTGATAGCTTTTCTGGCCGCGCTGGCGGCTCTCGGCGTGGTCCTGGCCATCGCGATTCACGTGATGCGGGGCGCCCTCCTTTACTTCGATCTGGCCATTATGCAGGTCGGGCACGGTATCTCGGTAGCCCTGGCGGTGGATCCCCTGGCGGCCTGCCTTTCGGTGATAGCGGCGATACTGTGGGTGGCAGCCATGGCCCACTCGTCTGCTTATATGGGGCACGAGCACAAACGTACTCGCTTCTTCGCGGCTATGATGGTGACCGAGGCGGCCATTCTCGGGATGTTCATGGTACAGGACTTCCTGAGTCTGTTCGTCTTCTTCGAGATCATGGGTCTGGCCGCCTACTTTCTGGTGGTTCATACGGAGACGGACAAAGCGCAACGTGCGGCTACCAAGTACCTGGTTATGACCATCATCGGCGGACTGAGTCTGCTTATGGGGATCTTCCTGTACCTCGGTCATGCGGGAACGGTTGGCTTTGTCCCTCCTCCCCAGAGCGGTTTCTTGACCGGCCCGCTAAGGGTTGCCCCCCTCGTCTGTATGGTAGCAGGCTTTGGAGTCAAAGCCGGTATCGTGCCCCTGCACGTATGGCTTCCCGATGCCCACCCGGTGGCTCCTTCTCCAGCCAGTGCCCTGCTGTCGGGGATCATGATCAAGGCGGGAGCCTACGGGATAATCAGGACAGTCACCAGCTACTTCCATGTGCCGCCTCCGGATATCCAGTCTCTGGGGCTGGCCCTGATAGGGATAGCGATAGTCACTGCCTTCATCGGCATGGTGCTGGCGGTAAGGCAGAGTGACCTGAAGACCACGCTGGCATACTCCAGTATAAGCCAGATGGGATTTCTTCTTCTGGGTGTGGGATGTCTGGCTTTCCTGGGAGAGGGGGGCGCCATAGGGTTGGGCGCCGGCCTGTATCACATCACCAGCCACGCCTTTTTCAAAGGCTGTCTCTTCTTGGCAGCGGGCTCGATTCTATACTGCACTCATGAGACTAATATCTTCAGTCTCGGAGGCCTCTGGCGGAAGATGCCTGTGACCACTGTGATATGGTGCATTGCAGTGTTGGGCCTGATGGGGATTCCCCTTTTCAACGGCTTTGTCTCCAAGTCTATGCTGCATCATGCTATCGTGGAAGCTCAATACCTGGCTGCCGCTGGGGGTCCTCACGCCACCTGGCTGCAGGCTGTGGAGGTCCTCTATACCGTCATTGCTGCGGGCACTATCCTATACGGGCTGAAGATGACCTATTATGTGTTCTTCCGCCGGCCCTCGGAGGAGGCATCCCGTCTCTTGGAGAAGGTTAGAGAGGCGCCCGGCTGGATGCTCGCCGGTGCAGGCTTGCTTGCTGCTGGAGTCCTGGCAGCTGGCCTGGCTCCCGGGTCAGTGCTGCGGCACCTGATAATCCCGGCTGTGGGGATGTTCGAGGGGCTTGATCCTTTCGGGGTGGCCCATCTAGGAGATCTGGATATCTACTCCTGGTACTACGTCAAGGATATCCTGCTCCCGTTGGCTTTGGGGGCAGGTCTGTTTGCTGTCTTAACGGCACGGGCTCGTTCCAAGAATAGAGAGGCGACGCATGACCCCTTCTATTTCGGCCTGCCATCATGGCTCAGCGTCGATCGATGGTATGTGCAGGGTGCACGCGGCCTTGTGCAGGCTTGTTTCGGGAGCGAAGCGGCGTTCAGCCGGGCCAGGGAAGCCGTTTTCGGTATTATCAGCAGCGCGAGTATGAGCCTTTATCGGTCCGCCAGAGAAGCGTCTGCCCCACTGATGAGTCGATATGCCAATGACATAGCTCTGGGGGCGCTCTTTATCGCCTTATCCCTGGCACTGTTTCTGATCCTGACGATAGTCTAGGACCTGCTCACTCCACAGCCACGGCCTTCCTGACGTGACCGAACTGCGGGTGTGTTGTCTTCCTGTTTATCAACGGCACGAAGGCATTCATGATCAGGATGGAGAAGGCCACGCCTTCTGTGGGGGCCAGACCGAACCTGAAAACCACGATCAGAACCCCGATGGCTGCGCCAAAGATCAGTTTGCCCCTGCCGGTGAAGGGACTGGTTACCCAGTCGGTGGCCATGAAGAAAGCGCCGATCATGATGCCGCCGGTGCAGATCTGGTATACCGGGTTGTGGCCCAGAATCGCGCTTAGGACCATCACCGTCCCCAGAATGGAGGCCGGAATCCGCCAGTTGATATGCCCGCGGTAGAAGAGGTAGGCGGCTCCGATTAGTACCAGCAGCGGGGACACCTCCGAAAGCGCGCCGGCGGGAAAGCCCACGAACAGGCGGCCCAGCGAAGGAAGGTCTGCGGAACCACTCTGCAGCATGGCCAGCGGCGTGGCCTGGGTCAGCGTGTCGACAGGGCCGAGGTTGGGGGCCAGCGGTGCAAACCATCCGCTAACGTAGGCCAGCCAGGGGGCCAGGAGGATCACAGCCACCCGGCCGAAGAGAGCGGGGTTGAAGAGGTTCCAGCCGAGCCCGCCCATCAACTCCTTGGCAATGCCGACGGCGATGAATGTGGCGATGGCCACCGTCCACCAGGCCGCGGTAGCCGGAAACAACAACGCCACAAACAGACCGGTGAGCAGAGCGCTCCAGTCATACAGACTGTGCTTCTTGCCCATCAACCGACTGAACAGAAGCTCCGTCAGCACCGCCGTGATCAGGGCAACGGCAATGGTAAAGACCGCGTACAGTCTGAAGAAGTATATGGCGGCCGCCGTGACGGGCATCAGGGCGATGAACACGTCCCGCATGGCCGATGGAACGGACACCTTGTCTTTGAGGTGCGGAGATGATGAGAATACAAGCTTCTCGGTAGTGCTCACGGCTCAGTTCCTCCTTTTCTCGCTCAAGTTCATTTTCTCTCGCTCTCAAGCTGTCGGATCAGCGGCTTGGTGAGTTGCACCCACTGGACTATGGGCCGCTTTGAAGGACAGACATAGGCGCAGATCCCGCATTCGATGCAGTCCATGGTATTCCAGTACGCCGCTTCCCTGACCAGGCCCGCCTCGCAGTAGATGCTGATCTGGTTCGGGTAGATCATCACAGGACAATGCTCGACGCACCTGCAACAGCTGACACAAGCACGGTAATCCATGTCCTCCAGCGCTAAGTCGGGGGGAAGCACGACCACCCCGGTAGTTCCCTTGACCACGGGCGCTTCGAGCGTTTGCTGTGCCTTGCCGGTCATCGGGCCACCCACAACGACCTTGGCCGGCTGCTGCATGATACCGCCGCACTCTGCTATCAGGTGGCTCAGCGGGGTGCCGATCTTCACCAGTAGGTTCTGCGGGTCCCTGACGTTCTGCCCGGTCACGGTCACCACCCGGTCTATGAGCGGTCTCCTGTGCTTGACCGCCTCGTAGACGGCCACACAGGTGCCCACGTTCTGAATCAGGGTGCCGACATCAAAAGGCAGCCCGCCCGAAGGGATCTCGCGGTCCAGAACCGCCTTGACCAGATGCTTTTCCGAACCCTGCGGGTACTTGGTGGGCAGCTTCACAAGCACTATTTGCGGGTCTTTGTTCTTCTGCCGCAATGCTTCGATGGCGTCTGGCTTGTTATCCTCGACGCAAACGTAAGCATGCTTGACACCGAGGATATCCATGAGCAGCCGGACTCCGCGCAGCAGCTTTTCGGGCTGCTCAACCATGATGCGGTGGTCGCAGGTGAGGAACGGCTCGCATTCACAGCCGTTGATAAGCAGCGCATCTATTTTCTTATCCGGTGGAGGGCTTAACTTGACGGCTGTGGGGAAGGCGGCGCCCCCCATGCCCACAACGCCTGCTTCCCTCACTGCCTTAATGGCCTCCTCCCTGGTGACCTTGTCCAGGTCAACGTCGGCCAGTTCCAGCTTGTCCTGATCCCTGTCAACGGAGATAACTACGCTCTGGACCATCTCGCCGGTGAAACAGAGCCGGCGCTCGACGGCGGTTACGGTGCCGGAAAGGCTGGCGTGGACAGGGGCGCTCACGAACTTGTCGGTGGCGCCTATCAGTTGCCCGGCTTTGACTCTGTCGCCTACATTGACCAGGGGCTGGTTGGGAACGCCGGTGTGTTGTACAAGCGGGATGATTATCTCGGCGGGCACAGATGCTTCTTTGATCGCCTTGTGTTCAGAAAAGCTCTTATGATGGGGTACATGGATTCCACCTACAAACTGTTTTACTTCCACTATGTTTCACCCCCAGTTTATTTGGATTCTGTCCTGGCCTGTTCAAGCTGCTTGCTTCGTGACCGTGTGGCCCACAGTCCAAACACGGCCGCCACGACAACCACCAGGCGCAGAGGCCTGAAGATCACGTTAGAGATACGGGTCTGCAGCGGTACCTCGGGATCAGCGGGCAGGCCGTATTTTTCGGGAGCATCAGTCAGCACGTAGAGCATGGCTGTCCCGTTAAGTTCATCGAGGCCATAAATCCTGGCATTCACCCTCCCGGCAGCCCTGAGTCGATCAGCTCTGATCATCGCCTCTGGCACAAGGTCCGATGCATCACCGAAGGTTATTGAGCGTGTCGGGCACACGATGGCGCAGGCCGGCTGTAGACCGTTTTCCAGACGATCGATGCAGAACGTGCACTTCCGTGCCTTGTTGGTACGTCGATCAAAGCCGATCACATCGAAGGGACAGGCTACCACGCAGTAGTTACAGCCGATGCACTTGACCTGGTCTATATCGACGGTGCCGAAGGCGGTGCGGTAGATAGCCCCGACCGGACAGGCCTGCATACAGGCTGCGTCGGTGCAGTGCATGCAGCCCTGTTTGGACATGAGCCAGTCCACCCTGCCGTTGTCACCGTGCTCGCGAAAGGCCACCCTGCACCACGTGTCGCTGGAAAAGCGCGGCGGATTTTCGTAGCTGCCGGTGAAGGTGGTCGTTTCAGCGGGAAGCTGGTTCCACTGCTTGCAGGCGGCCTGGCAGCCACGGCAGCCTATACATCGGGAGGTATCGATCAAACACATTGCTTGAGCCATTTTCATGCCCTCCTTACGTTGCAGAGAAACGCCTTGTATTCAGGGATGGTTGTGTTGGGGTCTCCCACCGATGGGGTCAGATCGTTGGCGCTATCGCCGGTGCTCATGCCCATGAACCCCCAGTGGAAAGGCATGCCGACTACGTGTCTCCTTACCCCGTCGATCATCAGCGGCTGGATGCGCCTGGTTACACAGGCTCTGGCCCTGATGTGTCCCTGCTCGCCGTCCTTGTAGAGGCGCTTGCTCTCGATTATGAGCATGTCGCCGTTCTTAACGCCGAGTTCCTCGGCGTGTTCTTCGCTTATCTCGGCGAACATCTCAGGCATCATTTCGACCAGCCAGGGCTGGTTGCGGGTGACTGATCCCGACTGATAGTGCTCGACCAGCCGGTAGCTGGTGGCAATATGAGGGTATCTCTGCCGTTCCTCGTCGGTTTCCACAGTGTGGTCTTCGTAGAAGCGCTGGCTAACCGGGTTGTAGGTCGCCTGAGGATAGAGCAGGTTGGGTACCGGGCTGTCGGCGGGCTCGTAGTGGGTGGGGAAGGGGCCGTCAAGCAGGCCTCCGATGCCCTGATAGCCGATGGAAAACAACCTGCCCACACCCTCGGGAAGCATGATAAAGGGGTTCTCTGTCGAATACTCAAAGCTCCAGGCGCCGGGGATGTCGGGAACGTCGTTGCCGACCCATCTCCCCTGTGCGGCATCCCACCAGATAACAGGGGCGTCGGGGTTCCAGGGCTTCCCCTGCAGGTCGCAAGAGGCCCGGTTATAGACGATGCGACGGTTGAGGGGCCAGGCGAAAGACCAGTCCTTGTGAAAGCCCAGGCCTTCGGTTTCCCTGATCCGCTTCTTGGTAGCCGGGCTTTCCAGGTTGTTGTAGTAACCGCTATACAGCCAGTTGCCGCAGGCGGTCGATCCATCGTCCTGAAGGCCCACAAAATTGGTCACAAGGCTGCCGTCGTTGACACGATAGCCGTTGATCTCCCGGCAGACCTTGACTATATCTATCTGGCCGTCCGGCCCGTCATAGTCCCAGCTCATCATGGTGATCTGCTCGGGCACGGTGCCGCCTTCGGCCTGGTAGAGTGTCTGCAGCTTCTTGAACATCTCGTTGACGATCCAGAGGTCTGCCTTGGCGTTGCCGGGAGGCTCCTGGGCCTTCCACATCCACTGGATCCAGCGGCCGCTGTTGGCTTTCTCGCCTTCTCGTTCATAGGAGAAGGCGGCCGGTAGGATGAAGACCTCGGTATCGATCTCGGCAGGGTTCATGCCAGGGCCCTTCCAGAATGAGGCGGTCTCGTTCTCCACCACGTCAATCGACACCAGCCACTTCAGGTTCTTCTGGTACCCGAGCTTTGCTCTGGAACTGGAGCCTCCCACCAGCGGGTTATCGGCCACGCAGATCAAGCCTTCCACCTCCCCGTCACGCATGTACTTGTAGGCGGGAATATGAGAGTGATCAAGTCCGTCGAGCTTGGGCAGCCACTGGTAGCCGAATCCGTTGGCCGCCGTGGCATTGGCGCCATAGAAGGCCTTAAGCAGGCTGACGATATACTTGGGCCGGTTGCTCCACCAGTTCTTCTGGGGAGTAGTTCTGGCCAGGTAATCAGCTAGCGTGGGATGTGCGCCCTGCTGCGGGCAGGGGTTGTAGCCGGGGATTATGTGGTACAGCATGGCCATGTCGGTGGCACCCTGTACGTTGGACTGGCCGCGCTGGGCGTTCACGCCGCCGCCGGCAATGCCCATGTTACCCAGCAGTAACTGCACTATGGCAACTGCCCGGACGTTCTGTGCTCCGTGCGTGAACTGGGTGATGCCCATGGCATAGAGGATATTACCGGCCTTGCCGGCCTGGCCAGTGCTGCTGTAGAGACTATAGGATTGCTCCAGGACGTCTATCGGAGTTCCGGTTATCCTGCTGACATTGTCGATTGTATATCTACTGTAGTGTTTCTTGAGCAGTTGGAAGGAGCAGTTCGGGTCTGTGAGAGCGGGGTCCTTGCGGATGTTGCCTTGGGCGTCGGTCTGGTATTGCCAGTCCTGCATGCTGTATTTGGTGGCATTACGCACCGGGTCGGGTTCGGCGCCGGTGAACAGGCCGGTATTCTCGTCGAAGCTGAAGTTCTCGTTGACCAGGAAAGACGCGTTGGTGTAGTGCTCTACGTATTCCTTGTGATAGCGTTCGTTCTGAAGTATGTAGTTGATCAGGCCGCCCAGATAGGCGATGTTGGTGCCGGGGCGGATGGGCACATAGAGGTCGGCCACGGCTGCTGTGCGGTTGTAGCGAGGGTCGACGCAGATCAGCTTGGCCCCCTTCCTCCCCCGGGCCCTCCCGATCCACTTCATGGAGATGGGGTGGTTTTCGGCGGTGTTGCCGCCGATGGCCATGATCACATCGCTGTGCTGGTAATCGTTCCAGTGATTTGTCATGACACCCCTGCCGAACGTGGCGCCGAGACCGGCGACCGTGGTGGAGTGTCAGAGGCGGGCGCAGTGATCGAGATTGATCACGCCCATGGCCCGGCACATTTTGTGGAACAGGTAGTTCTCCTCACCCGTGCACCAGGCGCTGCCCAGCCAATTAATGGCATTAGTGCGGTTTACCGTGACGGTCCTGCCGCCGACGTCAACCGTCTGGACAAGGGTTCGATCGCGCGTATCCTTGATTCTCTTGGCGATCTCGGTCAGCGCCCAGTCCCAATCCCTGACTTCATACCTGTCGGAACGCGGCGCCCGGTAAAGGACGTTGGTGAGTCGGGCCGGATTGAGCCTGGGTCTGCCCTTCTCGTCGTAGATGTAGGTAGCGTTGAATATGGAGCTGCCCTTGCTGCAGAGCGTGCCTTCACTGATGGGGTGGTCCGGATCTCCCTCGGCGTTGACGATTATGCCGTCCTGTACATGGCAGATGATGCCGCAGCCAACTCCGCAATAAGTGCAGATGGTGTGGTATTCTTTGCTGTACTTTATGCGCAGTGGCTCACCCGTGGACGCGGCAACCTTGCGCACGCCCACGGCGGTCAGCGCCGCAGCAGCGGCAGTTGCGCCGGTAAGCTTAAAAAAGTCGCGCCTGGTCATGTCCATAGCAGAATGCACCTCCTGTTCTTACCGAAATCCATCTATTTTGACGTCTAGCGGCCTAGTTTGTCAATAGTCCTCGCGCGCCCCCGCCATCTCTCTGGGGTTGACCCACTGCAGTCCGGAACCGGGAGCAAATCCTTCTTGTGCGGCCAACAGGTCGTGAGAGAGCGAGGCAAGATTGTGGATGGCCAGCATGATGTCACCACCGGCATCCAGCTTCCGCGCATCGATGATCTTCAGATAACGGTGGCAGCGCCGGCAGAAGCTGACCCGGCACATCTCCCTGTCCTCGACGGTGAAATAACCGAGATCATCCTGTTCTTCGTTGCTGCAGAAGGGGCACTTGATGCGGGTGTACACCCAGCGGGTCCCGCACAGCCAGCATTCCAGCTGTTTGGCGCCATCCTCAGGCCGCAGCAGGCCGTAGTGAGGACTCTCGCCACAGAGAGGGCAGTGCCCCTCTCTCCACAGCTCAGTGCGCAACGTTTCGCCCGTTAGCTGCAGGTGCCTCCTGTAGAGAGATGACAGCGTCAGAGTGAGAAGGAAAGTGGCCAGATCTTGCTCCAGTTCGCCTACTTCAACCATCGAGGCAAACAGGCGCTGGATATCCTCCTTGCCCACACTATCCTGCGAATCAAGCAGGAGCCGCTCAGATCTCCCCTCCAGTGCCCTGGCGGTTCCCTTGAGATCGGGATTCGCCTCAGCCAGAGCAGCGCCTAACTTCCTGAGCAAGTCGACGACATCTGCAGTAGCCAGAGAGGGGTTCATCTGAAGCGATGCGCCGACCCTGAGCCTCTGGGCGGCCTCTTCGGGGTCAGCCGCTGGCTGGGCTGTTATGGGGTGGTCCTCGAAAAACGTGTGGATGCACCGGTAGGCTGCATTGACAAACGGCGCCGCCTCGGCAAACCCTTCATACAGACGAGTGCAGCGCTCTGTTTCCCGCTGCCACTCTGTGTGCTGCCCGTTAGTCAAGGGGCGACCCTCCGTACATCATCGCTTGGCAGAAGTGTTCTGGCGTGGTCGCAGTCTCAGTGGCTGATGACAGGTGATCAATACCGCTCATACCAGCCAGCTTCCGCGATAGTTTAGCTTGTATGGGTCTGACTGTCAAACGAGTTGACCGAACATGGCCGGCGTAGTACGATAGTTGCTGCGCAGATGAGGCGGATCATGTTGTTATTGACTATAATAATATGTGGGCCTTACCTGCGGTATATGGGAGTGGATGAGTCCCGGTGGGCTTCACGGACTTCAAATCCGCTGGTGGGCATTTTGTAATGTCCATGGAGGTTCGACTCCCCCCACTCCCGCTTTGCCTCGACCAGCGACTTGCTCTACAATGTATGCAGGCAGTTAGTCGGAGATCAAGAGAGAGACCATGATTGAGGGCAGGCGCAGGATATGAGATGGTGCGGGTCGGCGGGCGTGTCCTGCCAGCAATGAGAGGGAGCATTATGCCGGTCTTGTTGGCGAAGAGAGAGGGCGGCGTGCGAGTCCGTCCGGTGACCGGCGGGCATGTGATTGGGGGAGGCCACAGGTGCTCCCGGGTAAGGTCGCTGTCTCGTTGCCGCGAACACCCTAGATTCATAGTCTGTGCTGATTTGCGGGCTGGACGCTGAACGTGTCCAGCCCCTTCGTGTTGTATATGCTGTGTTAACGCTTATCGGAGCGAGGCGGAGAATGAGCGAGTATACCGAGCGCAGTAATGGAGCTTCATGCTGTTGCTGCGGGAAAGGAGAGTGAGCGATGGACCACAAGTCCGGGTCACGACTGACTGAGACGGTACGAGGGGCAGGTTGAGCCTCTAAGCTGGGTCCAGGGGACCTGGACCGGGCACTGTGTGGGCTGGAACTGCCCTCCGACCCGAATGTGATTATCGGGCTGGAGGATCGCGACGATGCCGGCGTCTATCGGCTGAGGGATGACCTCGCCATTATCGAGACCGTTGATTACTTCACCCCTATAGTCGATAACCCCTACGATTTCGGGATGATCGCCGCAGCTAATGCGCTGAGCGATGTTTATGCTATGGGCGGTCGTCCTATCACGGCGATGAACATCGTTTGCTTCCCCAGGGAGAGCATGGATATCTCTGTACTGAGAGAGATACTGCGGGGAGGAATCGCCAAGCTCTCAGAAGCAGAGGTGTCCCTGGTGGGTGGGCACAGCGTTAGTGACCCTGAGCTGAAGTACGGGCTCTGTGTAATCGGCATTGTTCACCCCGAGAAAGTGATAACCAACGCCGGCGCCAGAGAGGGAGATGCCCTGATCCTTACCAAACCGCTGGGGACCGGCATCATTAGCACGGCCATGAAGGCGCGTGTCGCAGACGAGCAGGTGGTGGCGCTGTTCACCAGACAGATGGCGACCCTGAATAGGAGGGCAGCAGAGCTGATGCTGGAGTTTCCGGTTCATGCCTGCACCGACATAACGGGTTTTGGCCTGCTTGGCCATGCCTGTGAGATGGTCGAAGCGAGCGACATCGGCATGGTGATCGACGCATCGTCGGTGCCGCTCATGCCCGGGGTTGAGGAGTACTGCGCCAGAGAACTCGTCCCGGGTGGGACGCGCCGCAACAGGGAGTTTCGCTCACGGATGATCGAAGCACAGGTGTCTGACGAGACCATGCTGATTCTGTTCGATGCGCAGACCTCCGGCGGATTGCTCATCTCCCTTCCGGCCGGGGACGGGGCGGAGCTTATCCAGAGGATGCATGCCGAAGGTGTTAAGGATGCAGCGATCGTCGGACATGTAGTACGTGAACCCAAAGGGAAGATCAGGATAACTTAGACTACCATGTATGTACTGGGCACTGCAGGACACATAGACCACGGCAAGTCTGTTCTGGTCCGCGCCTTAACGGGCATAGACCCCGACCGCCTGCCGGAAGAGAAGAGTCGCGGGATGACCATTGACCTTGGCTTTGCCTGGCTCAGGCTGCCCAGCGGCAAAGAGGTCAGTATCGTTGATGTGCCCGGGCACGAGAGATTCGTCAGGAATATGCTGGCTGGGGTGGGTGGGATTGACCTGGCGCTCCTCGTGGTGGCAGCGGACGAGGGAGTCATGCCTCAAACTAGAGAGCACCTGGGCATCCTGGACCTGCTCAATGTTAAGAACGGCATCGTGGTTATCACCAAGAAGGACCTGGTGGACGAAGAAGGATTGGGGCTGGCGACCATGGAGACAGAGGATGTGATACGGGGAACTGCTCTGGCTGAGGCGCCCATCGTGTGTGTATCTGCCGTGACAGGTGAAGGGCTGACTGAGTTGCTGGCCGCAGTTGATGGTATGCTGGAGGTTACCCAGCAGCGCAGGAATATCGGACGGCCGAGGCTGCCCGTTGATCGTGTTTTCACGGCCAAAGGGTTCGGTACTGTGGTGACGGGGACCCTGATCGATGGTGAACTACGGGTCGGCGAACAGGTGGAGGTGCTGCCCCGCGGGTTGGAGGCCCATGTGCGAGGCATCGAGGTTCACAAGGTCAGGACCGAGCTTGCCCTGCCCGGCAATCGCGTGGCGGTTAATATGGGCAACATCCGGACGGGAGAACTCGAGCGCGGGATGGTCATAACCAGGCCCCGGTGGCTCAAGCCTACCAGGCTGCTTGATGTGAAAGTCCGGGCGGTGTCGGACCTGACCAGCCCCATTACTCATAACATGTCTGTTGCGTTTTACACCGGCGCCAGCGAAACCGCAGGCAAGATCAGGCTTCTGGACAGGGAGAAGATCGAAGCCGGGGAGGGGGGCTGGGCACAGGTAGGATTGACATCGGCAGTGGCGGCAGCCAAAGGTGACCTGTTCGTGATCCGCTCCTCCAGGGGAACCGTAGGCGGTGGCGAGATCGTGGATGTCCACCCCAGGCGCCACAGGCGCTTTCAGGCTGCCGTAATCGAGGGGCTGAAGGCCAGAGAGGGGAGCAGCGAGGAGGCGGTGCTCGCCGTTCTGGAGACCGGCGGGACAATGGACCTCAGGGAGGTTGCACTCCAGTGTGACCTCTCGGAGGGCGATGCGGCAAAGGTGCTGCAAGAACTGGTCGAGGGCGGGCGCGCGGTCCTGATCTGTGGGAGCGACGGCCGCCAGTTGTTTTGCTCCCGTGGCCGCTGGAAGCATCTGGCTGAAGAGGCAAGAAGGCTACTGCAGGACTATCATGCTACATTCCCGCTTCGCCGGGGCATGCCCCCGGAGGAGTTCCGGAGCCGGCTGAAGACCCGGCCCCAGCATCTGGAGGGGATAGTGGGAAGGCTGGCTGAGGATGGAGTCCTTGTCGCTGAAGGGGCAGCGCTGAGGCTCTCTGCCCATAGTGTGAAGCTGTCTCCGTCCCAGCAGAGCGCGGCAGATGCCTTTCTGCGAACGCTTGCCGAGTCTCCCTACTGCCCGCCGGGCGACTCATCTCTCGGCCCTGACCTGCTTAGTCTGCTGCTGGAGCAGAAAAAAGTGGTCAAGGTGGGTGAGGGGATCGTATTCAGCGCTTCGGCTTATGAGGAGATGGTCACGCGCGTCACCCAGCACATCGGTAGCCAGGGGACAATAACCGTGGCCGAGGTGCGCGACCTTTTCCAGACCAGCCGCAAATACGCCAAGGCTCTGATGGAGCATCTGGATGCCGAGAAGATAACCCTGAGGGTGGGCGATGAAAGGGTGTTAAGGTAATGGGCGAGTCCGCATTCAGAGAGATTCCCGGCGTAGACGAGGTGCTCTGCGAAGGCCGGGTGACTCAGCTCTGCGAAGTGTTGTCACGCGAGGTGGTTGTGACACTGGTGCGGCGCCGTCTGGCGGAGATCCGCGAGTTCATAGGCTCGGGAGGCAGGGCGCCCTCTCTTGAGGAGATGGTGGACTCCATTATGGCTGAAGCCCGAGTGCTGGGGAGCCTCAGTTTACAGCCCGTTATAAATGCTACGGGCGTTGTTCTGCACACAAATCTTGGCAGGGCTCCCCTTAGCATCGAGGCGCTACGGGCGGCAGAACTGGCCTCGCGCGGCTACAGCAACCTCGAGTTCGATTTGGGCAGCGGCAGGAGAGGCTCCCGACACGATCATGTGGAGCATATCCTTTGCCATCTCACCGGCGCTGAGGCTGCCCTGGTGGTGAACAACAACGCCTCCGGAGTGCTGCTGGCGCTCACGGCCCTGGCCCGAAGGAAGGAGGTCATAATCTCCCGCGGGCAGGCGGTGGAGATAGGCGGAGGCTTTCGCATCCCCGAGGTGATGCGTGAGAGCGGAGCCAGGCTGGTGGAGGTAGGGACCACCAATTGCAGCTACGTGGAGGACTACGAGCGTGCGATTACCCCCAGGACAGCGGTCTTGTTGCAGGTGCATTCAAGCAACTTTAAGGTAACCGGTTTCACGCACGGGGTATCGTTGGAGGAACTGGTCGAACTGGGACGGCGACATAGCATATCTGTGCTGGATGACGTTGGCAGCGGCTGTCTAGTTGATACTACCAGGTTCGGGCTTGATCCCGAGCCTCGAGTCCAGAACAGGATCTCCGCTGGAGCGGATCTGGTGTTCCTATCCGGCGACAAGCTACTGGGCGGCCCCCAGGCAGGTATCATCGTGGGACGCAAGGAGTTGGTGGGCAGGTTGCGGAAGCACCCGCTGGCCAGGGCGGTCCGCATTGACAAGGCCCGGATCGCTGCGCTGAGTGTGACACTGGCCCATTATCTCAGAGGTGAGGCGCTGGAGAAGATACCGGTTCTTCGCTTCATCGCCACGCCGCTTTCAGAAATAGAGGGTAGAGCTGAGAGATGGGCACGATTTCTGGGAGGAGCAGCTGTTGTCATGCCAGGCGAGTCGGTAATCGGGGGAGGCAGCCTGCCGGGAGGCACTCTGCCCACCAGGGTTGTGGCCATCAGGCTGTCAGGTAAGGCCGGAATCGAGAGTCTGGCCCGAATGCTGAGACGACACACACCTCCAGTCATTGCCCGGGTGGACAAGGATGCCCTGCTCCTGGACCCACGTACCGTGTTCCTGGAGGAGGACGAAACTCTGCTGGCAGCGGTCCGGCGATCGCTTGACTCCCTGGCGTCATGATCGGGGCACGCATAGAATGGCACAGTTGATCGCATGTGCTTCAAGTGAAAGTCTCTCGCCTGACAGGTCAGAGCAGGGTACCGACATCCTTGACAGTGCAAAAGGAATAACGAGGTGATATATTATAGTCTGCAGGGTGCACCGCAGACATGCTGGAGTACTGCAGACGCTCAGTCGACTAAGGAGGTGAGCAATAGATGATACGTCCACCAGGGCCCATGGAACTCGTCGTGATCTTGGTCATAGTGCTGATCATCTTCGGCGCCGGTAGGTTGCCTCAGGTGGCCGGTGCGCTGGGGAAGGGTATAAGGCAATTCCGCCGAGAGAAGGAAGGTCTGGACGACGATGTCCGGGTAGAGAGCACAAAGGCGAGCACTGAAGCCAGCGAAACAGCCCGGGCGAAGTCCGACCACAAGTGAAGGCTAACCGGATCCTAGAAGC
>JACUUR010000025.1 GCA_014859205.1 Dehalococcoidia bacterium
ACGGGTGCCTGGTCCCGCATGCCACTGCGCTTCTGCAGCCGGTACTCACGGTAGAGCCATATCCCGGCCACGATAGCGCCGCCGGCGTCGGAAATCGGAATAGCCAGCCAGGCACCCGTCAGGCCCATGAAGCGCGGAAGAACGAGCAGTGCGGGGAGCAAGAAGACCAGTTGACGCGTCAGCGACAGCAGAGTCGCCGTCCATCCCCTGGACAGCCCCTGAAAGGTGATGATAAACATAATGGCCGGACCGACAAGGACGAATGCAGAGACGAAGATGCGCATCCCGGGTACAGCGATGGCCAACAACTCAGGGTTATCATTGAAGATTGAGATCACCTGCGGCGCGAAAACAGCCAGGAAGACGCTTGCCAGGCCCAGTAGTCCCGCAACAACCAGCGCGCCCTGTTTGACAGCCGTCCACAGACGCTCCCGGAGGCGAGCCCCCAGACAGAAGCCTACAATCGGCAGCAAGGCATGAGCCATACCAACCACTGGGATGAAAGCCAGCTCGGCGACCGCGAATGCGATCCCCAGCGCCGCCAGCGCCACAGACCCGAAACCAGCCACGATCCGGTTAAAAACCAGGAAGACCCCCGCCTCGGTCAGGTCCATCAACGTGGAGGGGAGCCCAACACGATAAATCTGAGCGATGACCCTGAAATCAGGCTTGACATGATGCAGCCTCACACGGTAGACGGACTTACTCCGGAGCAGATAATAACAGCTTAGCGCACAGGCGATACCGCCGGATATGGTCGTCGCCAGGCCGGCGCCACCTATGCCCATGGCCGGGAAAGGCCCCCAGCCGAAGATCAGGACCGGGTCCAGCACAGCGTTGGCCACGCAGCCCGCGACAGTGAAGATCATAGGTTTCATCGCATCCCCCGCAGCCTGGAAGATATTGCGCGTAATCACCCTGAATAGAATGAAGGGCACTCCCCAGCCAAAGAAGAACAGGTACTCCGACGTCAAGTCGACAATGCCGGCAGGAGCTCCCAGAAGACCAGCCACCTGCCTTGAGAACGCTACACTTACCACAATCAGAACCACCCCGAATACGGCCGTCAGGGGAAAGGCCTGGCCGGCCACCCGGTTGGTCGCCTCGATGTTCCCCTCGCCGAAACGTCGCGAGGCCAGTGCATTGGCGCCCACTCCGGAGCCATAGCCTATGGCGAACACCACTATATAGAAGGGAAATGTAATGGTTAGGGCTGCGATCGCCTCATAGCTCAGCCGGCCCAGCCAGAAGGTGTCAGCCAGCAGGTAGAGCGACATGGCCAGCATCGAGGCCATGCTGGGCGCACTGAGGCGGAGGAACAGCCTGCTCAGTCGTTCCGTACCAAGGCGTGACGTAGTCTCGCTAAGCTCGCCCTGTTTCTCTGTTTCCATTGTGTCTCACGTCGACGACAATAATACAGGCCCTGGCCATTGTGCTCAGACCACTGTCTCGAGCAAAGACAGCGTAGAAGTAACGGCACAAGCCGGGGCCCTGCTGTTTCGACCCTATTCTACTGCCCCATAGGAACACACTGCAAGTCGTACACCGGAGTGACTATGAGCTTTTGTTTCTATCTACTCGAGTCACGTCTCAGTTCGAACACTACCGGATTCTCGGCGTCGGGGCAGGCCACAATCGCCTTGCTCGGGTCTTGCTCCCAGGGAAAAGACCCACCAAACTGCAGGACCTGGGCAAAAGGAAACATGGCGTAGAATGCCCAGGAACACAGGTTGGGGGGAGTCCGTTGTCCTATCACAAACTCGTCACCAATCCTATGGTGAGCAGTACAGGTCCCCCTCTGCGAGATCACCTTAGCTATTACGTCAGACATATAGACCTCCTGTCCGGAACCGGCCTGACCAGCATATTGCCATGGCGCTTCTGTCACGCCGACTCAGCTGAACATACAGTATACATGGAGATTCTCGATCAGGGCGAGCGCGGATAACGTCCAGGCGCCTAGCCCGGTCAGACCATCTCTCGACAGGAATCGGTCTGGCAAAGAACGTAGCCGGCCCGCTCAATCGCATGCTTCAATCCCACCGATCATCTTTCTTGCGCCGAAAACTTGACAGCCGTAACACCAATGATGTATAAGATATGCGGTGGTGCTTAGTTTAGGTCTCACATCCTTGGTATATCAATCTCGATTCCCTGAAATCAGCTCAAGCGTTTGGATGACCAGAACTGTAACCAACTAACAGAAGAAAGGAGGTCATCCAATGAGTTTTCAGGACAAGTCACTCCGGTGCTCCGATTGCGGACAGGACTTCACCTTTACCGCCGGCGAGCAAGAATTCTACGCGTCCCGCGGCTTGCAGAACGAGCCCAGGCGCTGTCTTGAGTGCCGCCGGGCCAGGAAGTCAGAGCGTTACTCAGGTGATGGCTACAGGGCCCCGCGTCAGATGTTCCCCGCGGTATGCGCTGACTGTGGCAAAGACACCGAAGTACCGTTTGAGCCCCGCGAAGAGAGGCCGGTATATTGTAGCGACTGCTACAGTAGAGTCAGACTGAGCAGCTAACGCTACCTCGGTCCGAAGAACTGGAAAGCCGGGTACCCACGGGCATGGGTACCCGGCTTTTCTGTAATTGGTATACAATAAGCGTATTGTCGGCGCTGGCCCATCCCGAGCACTGCATTTTGCGGGGATCTGCCAAGCGGGAGATGAGCAGTCCCTGTTCTCTGCGCGTAGCAGAGAAGGGGTCGCGTCGAGAGCGATTGCTATGGTCAAAGAACAACCCAATATGCTGCTTAGACTGGCCGAGAATGAAGAGGCGATCGCCGCCCTATACCAAGAATATGCCGGCCGGTTTCCAGAATATGATAGCTTTTGGCGTGGACTGGCCCACGACGAAGAGGAGCATGCCGGCTGGATACGGGTGCTCGGCTCAACTGACGCTCCGGACGAAGTGTTCGTCGACCGGACGAGATTCAATGAACAGGCAATACAGACCTACCTCGACTATCTGCGACGCGAACTGGCCAAGGTCCAGCAAGGAGAAACCACGCTGCTGAACGCTCTGGCAGTCACACTGTACATCGAAGAGAGCCTCATCGAAAGGAAGTATTTCGAAGTCTTTGACACTGATGCCCCAAGGTTGAAACAGGTTCTCCAGAATCTGGCAGCGGCGACAAGAACCCATGTCGAGAAAGCCAGAGAGACTCTTGACAGCTACAAGCGGATGTCTTCTTCATCCGAATGAACCGCCCCGGACCCCAGAGAACGAGGCCCTCTGGAAGTGAAGACTAACGAAGCACTGGCAGCTAGACCCGGGAGCGCAATAGCGAACTCCCGGGCCTGCCTTAATAATGCGACGATCTGATGACAATGGACAAGCCAGCAGACGAACAGGCAGCAGAGGGCCCGGACCTGAGCGAGGTTCGCATCCGCAGGCTGCTGCGCCAGAGAGCCAAAGAGAGGGCTGCGCCGTTAAGATGGAGCATCGACAGTGTCGTCCTCGGTTATGTTTGCCTGGCCGCTGTGATAATAATGTCGCTCAAGGAGGTGGCCCTGGCAATCACCGTGGCGACGGCATGCGTGGGCATAGCGCTGGTCTGGCTGTCCAGTTGGCTGCGGATCAGGAAGCTGGAGCACAGGTTCTATGAAGAAGAGCTGGATGGCTACGCCCGACTGTCACGCGAGCGATCGTCAGAAGCGCCCTACGCGCCTGGGGCCCAGGACCCAGGCAGCAGGGCAGGCTCACCACTGACGCCTAGAGAGATGGCCGTCCTGGAGCAGATGGCCAAAGGGAGGACCAACAAGGAAATAGCCTCTGCCCTGCAGATAAGCTCACAGACCGTTAAGAACCACATTTCGCATATACTTCAGAAAATGGATGTGAACGACCGGACAGCTGCGGTATTGGCTGCTCTGCATCGCGGCTGGATACAGATGGACGGATAGAGTCCTCAAGGCCGGCAATCGAAAACCCCCCGTGTCCTCAGGGACCCGGGTTCACAATTCTTCTTCTCAATACGGCCCATAGAACAAGAGTGCTGGACGCACCCCCATTGGTACGTCCAGCACTCCTCAGTACCCTCTGTCTATGTCCGTATAGGTCTAGCCTTTGCCGATTCTGAACATCTTGGTTCGGCACACAGGACACGTGCCCTGGGTCGCCGGCCTGCCATTCTTCATGACGATGCTCTTGGTGTCCTTCATCTCTCTCTTGGCGCGGCACTTCATACAGTAAGCTTGCATGTCACCCTCCTTTCTTCACCACAGATAGTAGACCATTGGCTTCTACGATGTCAATAGGCTTGACATGCAGGGAGCCTTCGTGCCACCTCGCGCTGACTATGACTGCAGAGAGCACAGGGAGGCTGAAGTGAAAGTGATGGCAGCAGTTTGTTCAAGTATCGAAAGTGCAGACGATTGGAATCAGCAGATCCAAGATAGGGACAGGACGCCGGGCACGGAAAAAAAGGTGCCCCGAGTAACCTTGCTTCGCTACCAGCTACCGTCCGGCTCCGCTTCTGCCTACCCTACGCTGGCTTTCACCTGCAGTTCTCAGCTTCCACCAAACCCGACTGTTCCGCTAGGTGCCCGCTTGGCTACTCGGGACCATTCTTAATGTACCACGTCGGCAGATCGCTTGTCAAGTTTTCTGCGGCGGTGTGGCTTTCCCTCACAGCCCCTGGGCGCCGCTCTGCTATAATGATACCCTAACGCTTCTTAGGAGGTGAGCCCATGACAACTGTGCAGATCTTTGATGCCGCACGGAACCTGGTGGTAACGGTGCAGAAAGTCGAAAAGTCCGACGCTGAATGGCGACAGGTGTTGACTAAAGAGCAATATGAGATAACCGCCAGAAGGGGAACGGAGGTTCCCGGCACCTGCACATTTCATCAGGTGCATGAACCCGGCCTCTTCCGTTGCGTGCGTTGCGGTACCGACCTCTTTCGCAGTTCCACCAAGTTCGATTCAGGCACGGGCTGGCCGAGCTATTACGAACCGGTCTCCCAGCAAAACCTGACAGAGCAACAGGACACGGGCTTGGGCAGGTCCCGCACCGAAGTCCTCTGTGCCCGCTGCGACGCACATCTAGGTCACGTCTTCGATGACGGCCCACCACCCACAGGCAAACGCTACTGCATCAACGGCATTGCCCTGAAGTTCACGCCGGAGAGCGAGCTATGACCCCTGATCCCATCCTGGAAACTGCCACTCTGGCAGGCGGCTGTTTCTGGTGTCTCGAGGCAGTCTTCCTTGAGGTAGATGGTGTCCACAGGGTAATGCCCGGCTATACCGGCGGCAGCACCGACAGTCCCTCATACGAGGAGGTCTGCACCGGCGCCACAGGCCATGCGGAGGCGGTCCAGGTCGTGTTCGACCCGTCCCTCATTTCCTATAGAACCATCCTGGAGATCTTCTTCTCGATCCACGATCCAACGTCAGTCAACCGGCAGGGAGCAGACATCGGTACACAATACCGTTCCGCCGTGTTCTACCACAGCGACGAGCAGAGGTCCATCGCCGAGCAGTTGGTCGAAGAACTCAACAAAGCCCGCCTCTGGGACAGACCCATCGCGACAGAGATCGTGCCGCTGGAGAGCTTCTATCCCGCGGAAGACTACCACTTCGAATACTTCTCACAACATCCACGACAACCCTACTGCCAGACGGTGATCTCCCCCAAGGTCAGCGAGTTCCGCAAACAATGGGCGGATCGACTTAGGCGCTGATCGACAGACCGGCGTGTGTCTGAGCCCCCGCCCACCAGCCGCTAAGAACCCCTATTCCACAACCAACCGTACATCCTGGCGCTTTCCTTTGGGGGACGAAATCGTGTTACAATGCGCTTCATTGAGACCAAGGACTGTGTGATGGTACGTTATCCCAGTCGCAAGCTGATCATCGCGGTCATAGGAGATTCGGCCTGCTCTGCAGAGGAAAGCCGCCTGGCAGAAACCGTAGGCGAACTCCTGGCCCAGCGGGATGCTACGGTAGTATGCGGGGGATTGGGGGGCGTAATGGAGGCAGTCTGCCGTGGGTCCAGGTCCAGAGGTGGACTGACCGTGGGCATCCTGCCGGGAGGAGATCCTGGCACGGCCAACCCCTGGGTTGACATAGCCGTGGCCACCGGCCTGGGCGAGGCCAGAAATGTGCTGGTGGTGAAGTCCGCCCGGGCGATAATCGCCATCGGCGGAGGCTACGGAACCCTCAGCGAACTGGCCTATGGCCTGAAGAATGGTATCCCCGTCATCGGCCTGAATACCTGGTCGCTGGTGCGCGACGGACGGGAGGACGACTCGATACTAGCAGTTGACAGCCCTGCTGAAGCCGTCGATAGGGCGGTCTCCCTGGCCGCGATGCGCGAAAAGCATGATGCCGGGGAGAGCCGTAGGGCGGGGGCTGCAATGAGCGCAGGCAGATGAAGACTTCCAATATAGAGAGCGTCAGGGCAAGGGAGATTCTAGATTCGCGGGGCAACCCTACCATAGAGGTGGAGGTGATGTTGACCGGCGGCGCCGTGGGCGCCGCTTCGGTTCCCTCGGGGGCAAGCACCGGCAAGTATGAAGCCGTGGAGCTTCGCGACGGTGATGGACGCAGATACAACGGACTGGGTGTGCGCAAAGCCGTGGAGCACGTCCAGGATGATATTGCCCGCGTCATAAGCGGAATGTCCGCTCTGGAGCAGGAGGCCGTTGACCGGAGACTGATCGAACTCGACGGCACGGCCAATAAGGAACGACTGGGGGCGAATGCCATACTGGGGACGTCCCTTGCTGTAGCCAGGGCAGCCGCCAGTTCACGCGGCATTCCCTTGTACCGTTATCTGGGCGGAGAGCAGGCCAGCCTCCTGCCGGTACCTATGCTCAATATTCTGAACGGAGGCAAGCATGCCTGGGGCTCCGCCGATTTTCAGGAGTTCATGATAGTGCCGGTCGGTGCTGCCAGTTTTGGCCAGGCCATGCAGGCAGGCAGCGAGGTCTATCATGCCCTGCGTAAGCTGCTGAAGGATCAAGGCATGAGCACCAATGTGGGAGACGAGGGCGGCTTTGCTCCCGCGCTTTCGGCCAACAGAGATGCACTGGAGTTGACACTGGCGGCGATTGACATGGCCGGCTACAAGGCCGGGCAGGACATGCTGCTGGCCCTGGACCCGGCGGCCAGCGAGTTCTACCAGGACGGCAGATACGTTCTCGCCCGGGAAGGCGCCAGCCTCAGTTCCGCGGAGATGGTGGACTATTATGTCCAGTTAGCCTCGGACTACCCCATCATCAGCATTGAGGATGGGCTCGATGAGGATGATTGGGCCAGCTGGACGTCGCTGACCGCAAGGGCCGGCCAGCGGGTCCAAATAGTCGGCGATGACCTTTATGCTACCAACATGACACGACTGGACAAGGGGATCAGCCAGGGGGCCTCCAACTCGGTCCTGGTCAAGCCCAACCAGATCGGCACGCTCAGTGAGACCCTGGCCGTTATCAAGAGAGCGCAAGAGGCTGGCTGGACGGCTGTTATCAGCCACAGGTCCGGTGAAACCGAGGATACCACCATTGCCGACCTGGCGGTGGCCAGCCACGCCGGGTTCATCAAGACCGGTGCGCCCTGCCGGAGCGAGAGACTGGCCAAGTACAACCGCCTCCTCAGGATCGAGGAGGAACTGGCACTGGCCGCACGATATCCCGGCAGAGGAGCGTTCTACAATCTGGAGACGATGCGATAGTGCGAGTACTTGAGGGTGTTCATCAGATAAAGGTCCCTGCGCCCGGCAATGTCGCCTGGACAACCAATGCCTACGTACTGGAAGGCGACAACGGGCACATACTGGTGGACAGCGGCTGGGATAGCCAGGAGTCACTCTGGGCCCTCCAGGAAGGGATCAAGGGGGCCAACCTCAAGCTTCGCGACATCAAGAAGGTGGTTATCACACACATACATCCCGACCACTATGGGCTGGCAAGCAAGATGAAACAGATCTGCGGAGCTGAGTTGGCCATGCACAAGCGTGATGCTGATTTCATCTTCCCTAGATACAGGGACTTTGTCGGCCTGGTCAGCAGGATTGAGACGCTGCTGCGGCAGAACGGCGTTCCTGAGGAAGAGCTGCCGGACTTGAAAGACGCCTCGCTGTGGATGAACAAGTATGTCACTCCGGACCTGCCTGAGCTTATGCCGGAAGACGGCCAGACCATCTCCAACGGCTCCTTCGATCTGGAGGTGTTATGGACGCCGGGCCACTCGCCGGGACATATCTGCCTCTATGAGCGCCACAGGAGGTTCATCCTCACCGGCGACCACATTCTCTACGAAACCACTCCGCACATTGGCTTCAATCCTCAATCCGGCGATAACCCCCTGGGCGACTATGTCTCTTCTCTGAAGAAACTTGAGCGCGTGAAGGTCAGCTTCGCCCTGCCGGGACACGGGCCGGTATTCAACGCGTTAGGACTGAGAATAGAGAAGATACTTATGCACCACGAGGAAAGGAAGAGGGCCATAATGCAGTCGCTACGCGGCGGCCTCAAAACGGCCTACCAGATAGCCGGGGATGTTCCCTGGATGTCTGAACAGGGAGGTGTTCACTTCCAGACTTTGCCGGTCTGGGATAAGCGCATGGCTGTTACAGAGACACTGGCGCATCTTAAGCTCTTGACGGAGGAAGGCCGGGTGGCTAACGTCGACATGGACGGCGCCTCTCTGTACATATCCAAGGAGTGATAGATTGCGTATGACCTGTGCAGTTGCCTGGCTGACCAGGCAACCATAGTACAAGAGTCCAGCAGAACATTAGAATCCAGATATAGAGCAAACGTAAGGAGGTAACAGATGGCAACGAAAGTAGGAATCAATGGCTTCGGACGTATCGGCAGGCTGGCACTGAAGGCGGCCATCCAGAGATGTGGCGACAAGGCCGAGGTGGTGGCGGTGAATGACCTTACCGATGCCGCGACCAATGCTCATCTCTTCAAGTACGATAGTAACTATGGAATCTACCCCGGTAAGGTGGAGGCGAAGGACGATGCCATAGTAGTTGACGGCAAGGAGATAAAGGTGGTTGCTGAGCGGGATCCCGGCCAAATCCCCTGGCGAGACCACGGGGTGGACATCGTGATCGAGTGTACAGGGCTGTTCACAGATGCCGGCAAAGCTGCAGCCCACCTCAAGGGCGGCGCCAAGAAAGTCATCATTTCCGCACCGGGCAAGGAAGAGGATATCTCCATAGTCCTGGGCGTCAATGAGGGCAAGTACGATCCGGCCAAACACCGCATCATCTCCAACGGCTCCTGCACCACCAACTGCATTGCCCCCGTGGCCAAGGTCCTGCACCAGAACTTCGGCATAGTGCACGGACTGATGACCACCGTCCACGCCTATACCAACGACCAGAAGATACTGGACGTGTTCCATCGCGATCTGCGCCGGGCCCGGGCCGCGGCCATCAACATAATTCCTACCACCACCGGCGCAGCGCGGGTGGTGGGGATAGTGATTCCGGAACTCCAGGGCAAGCTACATGGCATTGCCATGAGGGTCCCCACCTCGACGGTATCCGTGGTTGACTTCGTGGCCGACTTGAAGCAGAAGGTAACAGCCGAAGAGGTCAACCGTGCCTTTAGCAGTGCCGCCGACGGAGAACTCAAGGGCATCCTGGAATACTGCGAAGAGCCACTGGTCAGTTCCGACTTCAAGGGTAACCCGGCCAGTGCTATCCTGGACGCTCCCAGCACCATGGTGCTAGATGAAAACTTCATAAAGGTGTTGGCCTGGTATGATAATGAGTGGGCCTATGCCTGCCGTCTTGCCGACCTGGTCGTCTACATGATCAAGAAGGGGCTGTAGTCCCAGGCATTCAGCAGTGACCTGATTGCTGGCAATCGAGGAATGAACGTCAGCGTCTGCCGCATCGAGCTTCGCCTGCCCGAGAACCACTCGCTCAAAGGCAAGAGGCAGGTCATCCATTCCATCATCACGCGGGTCAAGAACAAGTTCAATGTCTCCATAGCCGAGGTCGACAGCCAGAACCTGTGGCAACTGGCCACCATAGGCATAGCCTGCGTCAGCAACCAGAGAAGGCACAGTGATGAGACCCTGTCCAACATAGTCAAGTTCATCGTTCAGAACTATCCCGATGTGGAAATGCTGGGTTCGGAGATAGAGACCTTCCCTTAATGGATGCGGCTGCCTTTCTCCACTACCTTCTGGGTCTGCCCGACTACAGCCAGCAGATAGTCCACGTCGAGCGCATTCCCTCTCAAGATGCTGTCCCGGGCAGACTGGACAGACCCCTCCACCCCGCCCTTCAGTCATGTTTGGAGACCTTGAACATAGCCTCTCTCTACAGCCACCAGGCCCAGGCCCTGAACGCCATCCTGGCTGGCAAGAATGTGGTCATAGCCACGCCCAGCGCCAGCGGCAAGACCCTGTGCTATCACCTGGCCTCGCTCGATGCCCTCCTGCATGATAGGGAGAGCCGCGCCCTCTATGTCTTCCCCACCAAAGCTCTGGCCCAGGACCAACTGCGTAGCGTGAGACAGATTGCCTCATGCTTATCGGAACGGAGCCCGTCCGGAAGGGGCATGGCAATCCCGCCGGAAGCTATGGCTACCTTCGACGGCGATACGTCCCGGGAGCAGAGACCTGCCATAAGGAAAGAGGCCAGGATAGTGCTCACCAACCCGGATATGCTCCATCTGGGCATCTTGCCGAACCACCAATCGTGGTCCAGGCTGCTCCACAACCTCAGATACGTGGTGGTGGATGAGGCCCATATCTATCGCGGTGTCTTCGGCTCTCACGTGGCCAATGCCCTGCGCAGGTTGCGCAGGCTGTGTACCTTCTACGGCTCCAGTCCTCAGTTCATCTGTTGCTCGGCGACAATCGCCAATCCCCGAGAGCACGCCGGCAACCTGGTGGGCCTGCCCTTTGAGGATGTCGTCGAGGACGGTTCGCCTCATGGCCAGAGATACTTCGCCTTCTGGAATCCACCCTTCTTGGATGAGGCCAGGCATGCCCGGCGCAGCCCCAACACCGAGGCTGCCTTCCTGCTCAGCCAGCTCATCCGCAAGGGCATCCGGGCCCTGGTATTCGCCCGCACCCGCAAGCTAACTGAGCTGATCTTCATCTATGCCCGGCGACATCTACCGTCGTCTCTATCAGACAAGATCAGCCCCTACCGGGCCGGCTACCTTGCCGAAGACAGGCGGCGAATTGAGCAGCAGTTTTTCAGCGGTGAGCTTCTCGGGCTGGTCGCCACCACAGCCCTGGAACTGGGCATAAACATCGGTGACCTGGAGGCGACGGTGCTCACGGGCTATCCAGGCAGCATTGCCAGTGCCTGGCAGCAGGCCGGGCGCAGCGGACGAACTGCCGACACCGCCCTGAGCTTTCTCATCGCCCAGGAGAACCCGCTCGACCAGTATCTGATGTCTAACCCGGACTTCCTGTTCAGCAAGAACTTCGACAGGGCCATAATCAACCCCGGCAATCCCCATATCCTCAAGCCCCACCTCCTCTGCGCCGCCTGGGAGAAACCATTGACCGACCGAGATCTGGAGTTGTTCGCGGCCGACGACGGTACAATGGTGACCGAACTCGAACAGGCTGGCAGTCTAAGAAGACGCCGAGAAAGATGGTACCCCACCCCATCTATCTACTATCCTGCCCAGGACACCAACATAAGGACAGCATCGGGGCAGACCTATGCCGTAATCGACCGCCGGCAGGGCCACATGCTGGAGACGGTGGAGGACAGCGTCGCCTTCGTTCAGGTGCATCCTGGCGCCATATACCTGCACCAGGGTGAGTCCTACCTGATCACGGAGCTAGACCTGGCCCGGCGCATTGCCTGGGCAGAACACAGTCCAGCCGACTACTATACCCAGACCATGGACATGACCGACATCCGGGTCAAAGCCATGCTCAAGGAGGAGAGTTACCCGGACGTCAAAGTCCACTTCGGAGATGTGGACGTCACCACCTCCGTGGTCGGCTTCAGGCGGAAGAAGCAACTCACCGAAGAGGTCATCGGAGAGGAGGCCCTCGATCTGCCGCAGCAACGCTTTGCCACCAAAGCACTGTGGTTCGATCTGCCTCAGAAGGCGCTGGCCCGGATAGCTGCGGCGGGACTCGACCTTCAGGGCGGCCTGCACGCCTGCGAACACGCCGCCATCGCCCTGCTGCCGCTGTTCGCCCTGTGCGACCGCAACGACATCGGTGGTGTCTCCACTGCCTTCCACCCCGACACGGGCCGGGCACAGGTGTTCATCTACGATGCCTATCCCGGAGGCATAGGCATCGCCGAGAAGGGCTTCCAGATGATAGACGAGCTCTGGCTGGCAACCCTGCAGGCCGTGCAGGCGTGTCCCTGTACCGACGGCTGCCCCTCCTGTGTACATTCGCCCAAGTGCGGCAACAACAACCAGCCGCTGGACAAACAAGCCGCCGTAGTGCTGCTGCAGGAACTCGTGCCCTGAGAAGAGGCCGTCTGCCGAAAGGCCGTCGCCACTTGTGCTATCATATGCGGGCGATCTTGATCGTGGGGACAGCTTGTTTGATCTGTTCAAGAAGACCCAGTCGGGAGTGAAGAAGACCAGGGAGACCTGGTTCGGCAAGATAGCCGGCATCTTCAGTCGCGACTCATTCGGAGACGAGGTCTGGGACGAACTGGAGGAGTTGCTCGTCTCGGCGGACGTGGGCGTGGAAACCACTGACAAGATGCTGGCTCGTGCCAAGGAGCGGGTCAAGGCCGATAGGCTTTCAGAGTTATCTCAGCTCAGGCAAGCTCTCAAGGAAGAGATGATAGCCATTCTGAGGGTTCCTCCGTCGAGACCCTCACCAGCACTCACGGTCACGCCGCGTAATCCTGAGTTAGCAGCTTGTTGCCATTCTGACCCTGAACGAACTGAAGGGGAAGAGTCTCCCTGGGTAATACTGGTAGTGGGAGTCAACGGCTCCGGCAAGACCACCAGCATCGCCAAGCTGGCCCATGCCTTCACGTCTCAGGGGCAGCGGGTCATTTTGGCGGCAGGAGACACCTTCAGGGCGGCAGCCATCGAGCAGCTCAAGCACTGGGGCGGAAAGGTAGGCGCCGAGGTCATCGCCCATCAAGCCGGCGGCGATCCGGGAGCGGTGGCCTATGATGCCGTCAAGGCCGGCTACAGCCGCCATGCTCAGGCGGTGATCATCGACACCGCAGGCCGGCTTCATACCAAGTTCAACCTCATGCAAGAGCTGAAGAAGGTCAAGAGGGTGGTGGCCAAGCATGACGCCTCGGCCCCCCATCAGGTCCTGCTGGTCATGGATGCCACCACCGGCCAGAATGGATTGACCCAGGCCAGGCACTTCACCGAAGCCGTTGACGTCACGGACATCTTCCTGGCCAAGCTGGATGGCACCGCCCGAGGCGGCATCGTGTTTGCCGTCTGCGATCAACTGCAGATACCGATTTCCTATATCGGTACCGGTGAGAAACTGGAGGACATGGCTCCCTTCGATCCTGAGGTCTTCGTCAACGCCATCCTGTGAAAGACACCGGCACCGCACAGTTGGATGATACCGCATTTTGGGCTATGATTGGGCATACCGATTTCCAATGCTTACCATTAGCGTAGACCCGGTTGCTTTCACCATCGGCTCCATGGAGGTGCGGTGGTACGGCATCATGGTGGCCCTCGCGGTAGCAACTCTATTGGCCGTCATGGTCCGGGAAGGCAAGAGAATAGGCATCACCACTGATCTCTATAGCATCTTCCTTGTCGGCATAATCGGCGGCGTTGTCGGAGGCCGGGCTGCCCATGTCATCCATCACTGGGAATACTACGCGGAATACCCTCAAAGGATCATCGGCTTTGCCGGTCTGGCCCAGAACGGGATGATCGTGGGCGTGATCGTGGCGGCGCTAATCTACATGTGGGCGACGAAGATGCGCTTCTCCGCGCTGCTGAAGATGGGCGATGCCCTTGCCGTCGGCGCGCCCCTGGCTCTAGCTGTAGCCAGGATCGGCTGTACCCTGAACGGCTGCTGCCACGGCAAGCCCAGTCCCTTCCAGTATTTTCCGGGTGCGGTCATTTACACAGCAAGGGATGCCATCCCCCGGTTCTGGAACGGCATATCGCTCTATCAGAATGGCCTGACCGTTCCTCTATACCCCACCCAGATCTACCACATCTGGTTGAACCTGGTGCTCTTCGCCATCATCTGGCGGTTGCGCGACAGGTTCAAGCCGACAGGCGGGCTGGTGTTCTTCTACTTCTCCATTCAAGCCGCCACCGATTTCGCCCTGAGGTTTCTACGTGTCTCGGACCCGGTGGTCCTGAACCTCGAGCAAGGGCAGCTTCTCAGCCTGGGCATACTGGCCGTGTTCCTGCCCTGGTTCATAATCAGAATACGCAGATACCGGCCCCCCGAGTCAGACGCCGACAGTCCAGGAGATGCCTCGGCGCTAGCCTGAGGCAGAATCGAGAAGATTCAGGCTGAGCACCTGTTCACCGTTCCAGCGGCTTCTTTCCAGCTTGTAGACGATGTCCAGGCAGGAAGGAATCTCCTCCCGCTTCCTGCGCGACTCGAAGTCCACCGCCCGCCAGGTTACATTGCCCTGTTTCAGCTTCAACCCCAGCCACTCGCCGCGCCCACCGAAATTGCGACATTCTACTACCTGTACCTGACGGGTGAGGAAGGCCGGCTGCGGATTGCCCCGGCCGAAGGGACCCAACTCCTGTATGAGATTGAACGTGTCGCCGGCCAGAGCATCGAGAGGGACCTCAGCATCGATCTTCAGTTCCCGGCGAAGATCAACATGGCTCAGTTGCTCCGTAGCCAGGGCCACAAGTCTTTGCTCCAGTTGAGCCAGGTTCGAGCGAGGCACGGTGAAGCCGGCGGCCAGTGGGTGCCCTCCGAACGCGGTCACCAGGTCACGACAACTGTCCAGAGCGGTCACCATGTTGAACTCAGGTATGCTGCGACAACTCCCGCGACATAACTCCGGACCTATGCTCACCAGGACGGCGGGCTTGTAGAACTCATCCACGAGCTTGCCGGCCACCAGCCCGATGATACCCACAGAGTACCTTTCATCACCCTCCATGAGCAAGGGCAGATGGAGTTTGGCTGCCAGCCTCTCCTTGGCCAGGCTCAGTCCTTCCTGACTCAACCGCTGCCGCTCGACGTTGTTCTCCTCCAGTTCCAGTGCCAGCAGGCGGGCTTCCTCTGGCGAACGTGTGGTCAGCACCTGATAGCTGGTGGAGGCATTGTTTATCCTGCCAGCAGAGTTGAGGCGCGGGCCCAGCACCCATGCTATATCCTCACTACGGAGTTCGCCCTGCTTCAGGCCGGCCAGTTTCACTATCTCCTGAACGCCGACGCGCGAGCTATTGTTCAATTCTCTCAGTCCTTCCTTCACCAGGTAACGGTTCTCTCCCACCATCGGCGACACGTCGGTCACGGTAGCCATTGCTACCAGGTCAAGGAAACTGGTCACCCATTGCTCCCTGCTGTTTCTGTGGAATAGTGCCTGCAGCAGCTTGTAGGCGACGCCCGCACCGGCCAGATCGGGATAGGGATATTCTGAGTCCTTGCGCTTGGGGTCGACCACCGCCACAGCTCGAGGAAGCCTTTCCAGCGGTATGTGGTGATCGGTGATGATCATGTCCATGCCCAGCGCCTTAGCCCGTTCTACCTCCGCCACGTCGGTCACGCCGCAATCAACTGTGATTACTAACGAAACACCCTGGGCCGCGATATTCTCCAGGGCCGGAATCTTCACTCCGTGACCTTCGCTCAACCGGTCGGGAAGATAGACGGTGACCTCGGCGCCCAGGTTAGACAGCCCCTCCACCAGGATAACCGTGGCCGTGACGCCATCGACATCGAAGTCACCATAGACGGCGACCTTCTCGCGCGCAAGCAGGGCCTTGTATATCCTGCTGACGGCCTGCGACATGTCGGGCAGCTGGAAGGGATTGCCCTCCAGTCTGCGGTCGGAAGCAAGGAAAGGGTCGATCTCCTCCGGCCTGACGCCGCGATTGTAGAGGAGTTGAGAGACCAGGGGAGGAAATCCGGAGGCGCTCAGGTATTCAGCGGGCACGGGAGGCAGTATTTTCCATCGAGCACGCTGATTCAGCTTCAAATCCAGTTCAACCCCCGTTGCTGGGCTGGCTAACTATATCACAGACAGGACTCGAACAAAACCCGGGCAGACACCTAATTCTTTGATGCTGCTCTTCAGGACCGTGATTTGACCCTCCCGCCAGCCACTAAATATAATCCACGTCCATGAAGGTCGCTTTCTATACGCTGGGCTGCAAGCTCAACCAGGCCGAGACCGAGTCGCTGGCCCATCGTTTCAGCCGGGCCGGACTCCAGGTGGTGTCCCCCGATGACGGAGTAGACGTCTATATAGCCAACACCTGTACTGTCACTCATGTTGCCGACCGCAAGTCACGCCACTGGCTCAGGCTGGCCAGGCGGGCAAACCCCCACGCGCTTATCATCGCTACAGGCTGCTATGTCCAGAGAAGTCCAAAGGACCTTACCCGGCTGGCCGACCTCCTGGTCGATAACAGGGAGAAGGAGCACCTGCCCGACCTGGTTCGGGCTCTTTACTCCGAACAGACAGGATCCGATCAAAGCGAAGCAGGACAATCACAGGTGGCAACCCCTGGCCTGAGGACCCGAAGCATGGTAAAGGTACAGGACGGCTGTCACAGCGCCTGCGCCTATTGCATCGTGCCCAAGGTGAGGCCCCGCGAATACTCCCTACCCGCCTCCACCATAATCGAGCAGGTCAGGCAGAAGGTGGCTTTGGGATACAGAGAGGTCGTCCTCACCGGCACGAAGGTCGGCTCCTACCGTGACAGCGTTCACGGCCTCAAAGACCTGCTAGAGCGTATTCTCACCGAGACCGACATAAAAAGGTTGCATCTCTCCTCGCTCCAGCCGACAGAAATATCGCCTGAATTGCTCGCCCTGTGGCAGGACGACCGGCTGTGCCGACACTTCCATCTGGCGCTCCAGATCGGCAGCCAGGCAATGCTGGAGCGGATGACGAGGAGCTACTCGCTAGAGCAATACCGCGCGGCCCTAGACCTTATTCGCGACACGGCGCCGGGCACGGCCATCACCACCGACATCATGGTTGGCTTCCCCGGCGAAACCGACGACGAGTTCGAACAGAGCTACTCCGTCTGCCGACAGGCCGGCTTTGCCAGCATCCATGTCTTTCCTTTCTCACCCCGCCCGGGGACGGCCGCGTCGGCGATGCCCGGCCAGGTCGAAGAGCGAGTCAAACAGGAGCGCACCCGGCGAATGCTGGAGTTATCCCGGCAGTCCCGACGCCGCTTCCACCAGCAGTTCGTGGGGCAGACCATGCCGGTACTGTGGGAGAAGGAGACCGCTCCTGGGAGCGGCATATACTCGGGTCTGACCGGCAACTACATCAGGGTCTATGCCCGCAGCAAAGGGCCGCTCAGCAACCGGATAACGCCTGCCAGGCTGACGGGATTCCATACCCCGGGAATGAGGGCAGAGGTACTGAGTGAAGGTCCGGATTAGAGTAAGGCCCAACTCCCGTACGGAAGAGGTCACCCGCGAAGGCGATGGCTTCATGGTCAACGTGAAAGAACCGCCTCACGAGGGCAGGGCCAACCGGGCGGTCATAAAGCTACTTGCCGGGCACTTCGGCGTTCCCCAGAGCCGGGTCACTATACTCAGCGGCCTAAGAAGCAGGGACAAGGTCGTCGAGATCACCGATCAATAGCTCAGCGGAACAGAGCCACCCTCCCTACGTGTTTCCTCGTACCATCGCTGTCTGAACGGGCTCGCATTATCGCCTCCGGTATCATGGTGGCATCCTCCGCGCAACGACTGCGTAGCAGAACGCAGGGGCAGCCGCGAGACGGACCCCTATGCACCGTCGGGGCCTCTATGACACCGGGCGGACCACAGTCAGCACAGCAGGTTTTGCACAGGGAGCCGATGGCATAGTATTCTTGGGCCCGTGGCCATTGATGAGATCATCGGTCTCCTGGAACGGGCATACGGCCCCCGAAAATGGCAGCCCAACAGGGACCCCGTCGATGTGCTGATACAGACCATACTGTCACAGAACACCTCGGACACGAATTCCGACAGGGCCTTCGCCTCTCTCAAGGCCAGCTTCACCAGCTGGGAAGCTGTAGCTACGGCTCCCGTAGAGCATGTCGCGCGGGCCATTCAGTCCGGCGGGCTATTCCGCCTCAAGGCGGCCAGGATACAACAGATCCTGAAGCAGATCCAGCAAGAGCAGGGTCACATCAGCCTCGACAGCCTGAGGTCGCTGAGCATGGCCGAAGCCGAGGATTACCTGATGCGGCTGCCCGGAGTAGGACACAAGACAGCCAACTGTGTGCTGCTCTTTTCGCTGGGCAAGCCGGCTCTGCCGGTGGATACCCATGTATTCCGGGTGGCCAAGCGGCTGGGCCTGGTCGACTCCAGAACATCGGTGGAGAAGGCGCACAGCCTGCTTCAGGCGCAGATTCCGCCCTCACAGGTATATCAGTTCCACATCCACCTGATAGAGCACGGGCGGCGCATATGCCACGCCCGGCGACCAGGCTGCAATATCTGCATACTGCGGGGCCTCTGCCCGAGCGCAACCCACTGATCCGGCTTCGCGAGCAAGTGGTATAATGCAGATGCCATGGCCGAAATACTGAAGAGCAAGAACCTGGCCACCAAGTTCCAGATCATGCTGGAAATAGCAGCCAACCAGCCTAACGTACAGCAGAAGGACATTGCGCCCAAACTGGGCATCACCTCCCAGGCGGTCTCCGAGTACGTGAGAGAGTTGATCAAGGACGGCTGGCTGAGCTCGGAGGGCCGCTCCCGCTACAGGGTGACCAGAGAGGGCGTGGACTGGATATTGCAGATGTCCCGCCAGTTGCACAGCTATGCCTGGTTCGTGAGCAAGGTGGTGGCCGATATCTCGATCTCCGCTGCCGTAGCCGATACCGACCTATCGGTTGATCAACCGGTCTCGCTGTATATGAAGGACGGCCTGCTCTACGCCTCAGCAGACACAGGCCGGGAAGGGGCCCAGGGAATAGTCGCCACCAGCGCCAAGAAGGGACAGGACGTGGGAATACGCACCATTGAGGGCGTGATAAAGCTGGAGCCGGCCAGGCTGACCGTATGCAGGGTACCCAACGTGCAGGACGGAGGTTCCGTGAGCACCGACCTGGCCAGATTGAGGACCGAGGTGAGGAAAGCTAAGCTGGTGGGGGCGATGGGCATGGAGGCACTCGTGGCGTTGAGGCAGATAGGGGTTGACCCTCATTACGTTCACGGCGTGCGCGAGGCTGCGGTAGAGGCGGTCTACTGCGGCCTGTCCTTCCTGGTGGTCTGCAACGATGACATGGTGCCGATTCTGGTGCAGAGATTCGAAGAGGAGCACCTGCACTACGGCATAGTTGATCTCCGCGGGCGCTCGCCAGAGGCCTCCATGCGTTAAGCACCCCGTAGTTGCCCCATTCATCGGGCTACAGTTAGTAACCCCCTTAATCCCCCTTACCCTAAGGGGGAAAAGTGTTACCCATGTGCCCGGTCTAAAGTGTAACCCATGTCCCCGGTTGAACAGTGAGGGTGAAATACAGACCCCCTCACTCTAACTCTCTCCCGCCAGGCGAGAGAGAACAGAGGCATTGGGGGCTGTGCCCTCAAACCCCCATGATGAGATGCCGTGGGAGTCTCCTCCCGTCGGGGGA
>JACUUR010000026.1 GCA_014859205.1 Dehalococcoidia bacterium
TGCCGTTAAGGGCATCAGAAAAGCATTGCCTGTGTGGGGTCACCAGAGGACACTTCTAAGGAGTTAAGCAGGAGGACATTTCTAAAGAGTCTTGACACACGTGCAATTCGGCCAGTTGACATGCCAATTACGCTGTGTTAAATTAGTGAGTTGACGTCTACGAGAAGGTAAAGCTTAGGTAGCGGCAAGAGCCGGCTGGCTAAGGCCGAACAGATTTTCCTGGAGTAGACCGGCAGGTAACCAGACGGCTTTTTTGATTGCCAAAATAAGGGAGCAGACGCATGCCAACAGTGAATCAGCTTGTTCGCAAGGGTCGCCAGAAGCTGGGAAAGAAGAGCGATGTCCCAGCGCTGCACTATACCCGGAATACGATGAAGGCTCAGGTCAGATGGACCTCAGGCGCCCCTCAGAAGAGGGGTGTATGTGTGCAGGTTAAGGCGGTTACGCCCAAGAAGCCTAACTCGGCTCTGCGCAAGGTGGCCCGTGTCAGGCTGACCAACGGCATGGAGGTGACCGCCTATATTCCCGGTGAAGGGCATAACCTGCAGGAACACTCGGTTGTCCTGATTCGGGGCGGACGAGTCAAAGATGTTCCTGGGATTCGCTACCATATCATCCGCGGCACCCTGGACACCGAGGGCGTGGCCAATCGGAAGCAGGGTCGCAGCAGATATGGGGCCAAGGCGCAGAAGAAATAGCAGGGACGTACGATGCCAAGAGATCCTAGAAAAGTTGTGAAGAGGATACCGCCGCCCGACGCCAAGCATAACAGCGTCACGGTGGCCAAGTTCATCAACAGGCTAATGGTCCGCGGGCAGAAAGCCACGGCAGAGCATATTGTCTATAATGCGCTGCAGATTGCCGGGCAGCAGGTGAACAGCAGTCCCGACGAAGCTCTAGAGCGAGCGATCAGAAACGTTACGCCGCTGCTCATGGTTAAGTCACGACGCGTGGGTGGCGCTACTTACCAGGTGCCCATGGAGGTTGCTGAGGAGCGGGGGCGCGCGTTGGCCATGAGGTGGCTTATCGCTTCGGCTCGGTCTCGCAGCGGCAAGGCCATGGAAGAAAAGCTGGCCAGCGAGCTGGTTGACGCTGTTAACGGACGGGGAGCAGCAATTAAGAAACGTGAAGACCTTCACAGGATGGCAGAGGCCAACAAGGCCTTTGCTCATTATCGTTGGTGATAGATCGTGTTGAAAGCAGCACTTGCGGTAAAGGATAGACTCATGTCTCGGACGTTCCCTTTGGATAAAATACGGAACATAGGGATCATTGCCCACATCGACGCGGGCAAGACCACCTCCACCGAGATGATCCTGCACCACGCAGGACGCACCTACAAGATCGGAAGTGTAGATGAGGGTACTGCGGTGATGGACTGGATGCAGCAGGAGAGGGAACGAGGCATCACAATTAGTTCGGCGGCTACGACGTGCCGCTGGCGAGAGTGCTGCATCAACATCATCGACACGCCCGGGCATGTGGACTTCACCGCTGAGGTGGAGCGCAGCCTCCGGGTGCTGGACGGGGGCGTCGTGATTTTTGACGGAGTTGCCGGGGTAGAAGCGCAGTCAGAGGCTGTGTGGCGCCAGGCAGACAAGTACGGCGTGGCCCGGATCTGTTTCATCAACAAGATGGACAGGCTAGGTGCTGACTTCCAGCACACGGTGAGCATGATCAGCGAAAGACTGCAGGCCACACCCTTGCCTCTACAACTGCCGATAGGCAGTGAGAAGCTCTTCCGGGGCGTTGTCGACCTGGTAGAGGGCAGAGTCGTCGCTTTCCCTTTTGATAACAATGAAGCTTCCATCGAAGTGGATCAGGCCCTGTTGTCTAAGCATCGTCAGGCACTGATCGACGAGCTGGCGGAGATGGATGAGCAGATTATGGACCTGTACCTTAACGGACAGGACATCTCCTCCTCGGAGCTTAAGGCAGCTATAAGAAGGTTGACCGTTTCAAATCGCATAGTGCCCGTCATTTGCGGCAGCGCCTTGAGGGATAGGGGCATCGAGCTTCTGCTGGATGCTATTGTGGATTATCTCCCCTCTCCGCTTGATGTTCGGCCCGCCCTGGCCACGGATCCCGAGAACGGGAGAGAAGTACTCTGCATGCCCAGTGACGATGAACCCTTTTCGGCGCTGGCGTTTAAGACGGTTTCTGACCCATTTATGGGCAGACTGGTCTATTTGCGTGTGTACTCGGGGACGATAAAAGCCGGGGCACGGGTGCTGAACCCCACCATAGATAAGAAAGAGAGACTGGGCAAGCTGTATATCATGCATGCTGACCATCGTGAGGAGATCGACCAGACAGATACCGGGAGCATTGTAGCTAGTCTGGGACTCAGGATGACCTCCACCGGTGATACGCTCTGCGAACCCGCGCGACCTGTGCTCTTTGAGACTATCCGCTTTGCGGAGCCGGTGCTTTCCATGGCTATAGAGCCCAAGACCAAGCTCGACCAGGTCAAGCTGGACGATGCTCTGGGCAAACTGGCTGTTGAGGACCCTACCTTCAAGATCTACCATGACCAAGAGACCGGTCAAACTCTTATCTCGGGAATGGGTGAGCTCCATCTCGAGGTACTGATGGAGCGCATGCTTCGCGAACACGGGGTCAAGGTCAACGCCGGCAAACCTCAGGTTGCCTATAAGGAGACGATTACTGTACCTGTGGAATCTGAGGGAAGGTTTGTCCGCCAGTCCGGCGGCAAGGGACAGTACGGGCATGTTTGGCTGAGGATTGAGCCAGGAGAGCGCGGCAGCGGATTCGAGTTTCGCGATCAGATAAGGGGTGGTGCTATACCCAAGGAATACGTTCCCTCCATTGAAGCGGGAGTGAAGTCAGTTCTACAGAGCGGCGGAGTGGCCGGTTATCCCGTAATGGATGTGAAAGTGACTGTATATGATGGCAGTTTTCACGAGGTCGACTCTTCGGATGTTGCGTTCAGGATGGCAGCGTTTATGGCTATGAGAGACGGGATAGATAAGGCGAACCCCATTGTGCTCGAGCCGATTATGAGGTTGGAGATCACAACCCCCAATCAGTTCCTGGGAGATGTCATAGGCGACCTGAACTCCAGAAGGGCCCGTATCGAAGGCATTGAGAGTCGTACTGAACTCTCATCTGTCCGTTGTCTCGTGCCTTTGGCGGAGACATTCGGGTTTGCGGGGGACTTGAGGTCTCTCAGTCAAGGGAGGGCCAGTTACACCATGCACTTTGCCTGTTATGAGGAGTTGCCTCGAGATTTGGCTGAACAAGCCGCGTCCCGAGCCCGGAGAAGCAGATGAGCGAGCAGAGGGTTCGTATCAAAATCAAGAGTTTCGATCATAGGCTGGCCGATCAGGCGGTAAGGCAGATCGTGGAAACTGTGGAGCGCGCGGGGGCTATGGTAGTGGGTCCGGTGCCTTTGCCCACGGAGATTGAGAAGTTCTGTGTTATCCGCTCCCCGAACATTGACAAGGATTCCAGGGAGCAGTTTGAGATCAGGACGCATAAGAGGTTGATCGATATTGTGCAGCCAAGCTCCAAAACCATAGATGCCTTGAGTCAACTTGATCTGGCATCCGGAGTGGAGATAGATATCAAGTTATAGGTAGAAACATGTTTGCAGGCATTGTCGGCAGGAAGATAGGCATGACGCAGTTGTTCCAGGAGAGCGGAGAGGCTGTGGCCGTAACTGCTATTCAGGCAGGGCCGGTCGTGGTGACTCAGGTGAAAACCCGCGACAGGGACGGTTATGATGCTGTCCAGGTGGGGTTGGTTGAGAGCAAGGTGAAACAGTCCCGCATTACTTCTGCAGAGAAAGGACACCTGAAGGGCCTGGAGACCGTTCGCCATCTCCGCGAATTCAGGACGGATGATACAAGCTCGATCAAGCGTGGTGACAAACTGGATGTCGGCTGTCTGGCCGTTGGTGATCTGGTGAATGTTACCGGCTTTTCCAAGGGCCGGGGTTTTGCGGGTGTTGTGAAGCGCCACCACTTCTCGGGCGGGCCGAAGACCCACGGTCAGAGCGACCGTCATCGTGCCCCCGGTTCAATCGGTGCCGCCACCTTTCCCGGCCGGGTCTTGAAGGGCAAGAAGATGGCCGGTCATATGGGAGACAGAAAGATAACAGCGCCCAATCTTGAGGTGCTTCAAACTGACGTGGAGCGCAATCTACTCCTGGTTAAAGGGGCGGTGCCGGGTGCAAATGGCGGGCTGTTGATCATTGAGAAGGCAGGATAACAGGAAATGCAAGTGCCGGTTTATGGCTTGAACGGTGAGATTGTTGACCAGATGGAGGTCAGCCAGGCTATTTTTGGTCTTCCCTTCAATGAGGCGGTAGTGCATCAGGCCATGACCAGACAATTGGCCAACAGGCGACAGGGCACTGCGGCTACCAAGACGAGGGGCGAAGTTCGAGCCAGCACGGCTAAGCTGTACCGTCAGAAGCATACTGGCAGAGCGCGACGAGGCGATAGGAAGTCGCCCTTGCTCAGAGGCGGTGGCGTGGCTTTCGGTCCCAAGCCCCGCACGTATCGCCAGGCTATGACCAAGAAGAGCAGGAGGTTGGCCCTGAAGTGCCTCCTCTCCGCCAAAGCTATGGAAGGGAATATGAAGCTGGTGCAAGAACTTGTGTTTGAGGAGCCGAAGACTAAGGAGATGATGAACGTTCTGTCCTCGCTGGGCATCGAGTCTTCCGCTCTTATCCTTACTGCTCAGTCAGAACCGAACGTGGTCAAATCAGCGGCTAACTTGCCTGCAGTAAAGGTTCTACCTTCGGGTCTGATTAACGTTCTGGATCTGCTTTCACATGAGGTCTTGATAGCGACGGTGCCTGCAGTGCGCAACATCGAGCAGATTTGGGGAGACAAGGGGTAATCAGATTGCATCTGTATCAAGTGTTGCGTCGTCCTCTCATTACCGAGAAGGCTACTGTGCTTAAGGAAGAGGACAGGTATGTCTTTGAGGTGGCTGCCAGGGCCACGAAACCTCAGATCAGGCAGGCAGTGGAACAGGCTTTCAGGGTGAAGGTAAGCAAGGTGAATGTCATGACGATGCCCGGAAAGACCAGGAGGTACGGCAGAAGGCAGGTGACCAGTTCGTCCTGGAAGAAGGCGGTGGTCACATTGGTACCGGGCGACAAGATTACGTTCTTTGAAGGTGTTTAATGGGTTCAGTCGTTAAGTGGCGAAAAAAGAAGATGTCCAAGCACAGGCATAAGAAACTGCTCAAGAAGACGCGCTGGCAGAGGACGCACAAGTAAGGAGCTATAGGTGGGACTAAAGACTTATGACCCAACTTCTCCGGGTAGGAGATTCAAGTCTGGCGCCACTTTCGAGGAACTGACCAGGTCTACTCCTGAGAAGTCCCTGTTGGTCCGGCTGAAGAAGAAGGCCGGGCGAAACAGCCGGGGCGTTATAACCGTGCGCCATAGAGGTGGCGGCAGCAAGCGCAAGCTTCGCCTTATCGATTTCAAGAGGGATAAGGCCCTGGTGCCCGGCAAGGTGGCTTCAATAGAGTATGATCCCAACAGGTCAGCCCGTATTGCTCTGATTCACTACGCTGACGGGGAGAAACGCTATATACTCGCTCCCCTGGGTATCAAGCTCGGTGATATTGTGCAGTCGGGCGATGATGTTGACATAAAACCTGGTAATGCTCTGCCCCTCGAGTCGATTCCTGCGGGAACTCTGGTGCATAATGTTGAGTTTGAGCCTGGCAAAGGCGGGAAGCTCGTGCGTAGCGCAGGCAACTCTGCCCAGACTATTAGCAAGGAAGGCAAGTATGTTGTGCTTAAGCTCCCGTCCGGGGAGTTGCGCAAGTTTCATCACAGGTGCTGGGCTACTATCGGCCAGATAGGCAACGTTGACCATGAGAACATAAGACTGGGCAAAGCCGGAAGCAGCAGATGGTCAGGTCGCCGGCCCACGGTCAGGGGTTCTGCTATGACCCCGCGTGATCATCCACACGGAGGAGGAGAGGGCAAAGCACCCAGAGGAATGCCTCCCAAGACTCCGTGGGGCAAGCCAGCCCTGGGGCCGAAGACGCGTCGGCGCAAGACTTCCGATAAGATGATCGTCAAACGGAGGAAATGAAGATGTCACGGTCACTAAGAAAAGGACCTTTCTGCCACGCCAAGTTGCTGAGGCGAATAGAGGCGCTTAACAACTCGGGCGAGAAGACGGTGATCAAGACATGGTCTCGTTCCTCTACCGTTCTGCCTGAGATGATAGGCCATACTATTGCTGTGCACAATGGCAGGAGGCATGTGCCCATTTTGATCACAGAGAATATGGTTGGCCACAAGCTGGCAGAGTTTGCTGCTACCAGGACATACAGGGGCCATGTGGCCAAGGCTAAAGGGCCCACACAGGTGAGGAAGAAGTAAGGAGCGATGAAGGTAAGAGCTGTGGCTAAGGACATCGGCATATCGCCTCAGAAGGCGAGATTGGTGATAGATATGGTTAGAGGCAAGAAGATCGATGAGGCCCTGACCATTCTTGACTTCTCGCCTACGCCTACAGCTAAAGCTGTGGCTAAACTGATCAAGTCAGCGGCGGCCAATGCTGAGAACAACTTCCAAATGTCGCCCGCTGAACTCAGGATCACAGAGATATATGCTGATCCGGGGCATACGCTGAAGAGGTTTCGCCCTCAGTCAAGAGGGCGAGCGAGTCCGATTTTGAAACGGTCTAGCAATATCACAGTGTTCGTTACCGAGGAGGAGGGATAGTTTTGGGACAGAAAGTTCATCCTTTTGGTTTCAGGCTCGGCGTCAACCAGGACTGGCGGGCCAGGTGGTATGCAGGGAGAAACTACACGCGCTTCTGGCTGGACGATGTGAAGCTGCGTACAGTTGTGGACGATAGATGTCCTGGAGGCGCGGCAGTATCCAGGGTCGAGATTGAACGCCCCGGAGACGAGGTATGCGTAACTCTGTACTCGGCACGTCCCGGAATCCTGATCGGCCGACAGGGACAAAACGTGGAGGCGCTCAAAGCGGAACTTGAGAGGGCCAGCGGTGACAAGATCAGGTTGACGATCAAGGAAATCGAGCACCCTGAGATCGACGCTACTTTGATAGCTCGGAACATAGCCGGGCGCCTGGAGGAGAGAATACCCTTCCGGCGGGCCATGAGACAGGCAGCCTTCCGGACCATGCAGGCCGGTGCGCTGGGCGTGAAGATAATGTGCAAGGGCAGGCTGGGCGGGCTGGAGATTGCCAGGACCGAGACGGTCCGCCAGGGTCAAATGCCGCTGCATAAGCTGCGTGCCAACATCGACTACGGTGTCGCCGAAGCCCATACCCTGATGGGGCTTATCGGGATTAAGGTGTGGGTGTACAAGGGCGATATAATGCCCGAGGTTAAGGAGAAAGATGCTACAGCCGAAACGAGTGAAGTATCGCAAGGTGCATAGGGGCCGGATGAAGGGCAGCGCGCACAGCGGAGACACCATTGCTTTTGGCGATTTCGGCCTGAGAGCTGAAGAATCCGCCTGGTTGACGGCGCGGCAGATTGAGGCAACCCGGCGCGTACTTGTGCGCCGCTTGCAGCGTGGCGGCAAACTATGGATACGGGTTTTTCCCGACAAGTCTGTGACCAAAAAGCCGGCGGAGACCAGGATGGGTAGCGGCAAAGGTGCGCCGGATCACTGGGTAGCCGTGGTGAGAAGGGGCAGAATCATATTCGAGCTGGCCGGTGTAGACGAGAAGATAGCTGCGGATGCGGTACATCTGGCCTCCTACAAGCTTCCGATTGCCACGAGTTTTGTAGCAAGGGAGAGACAGAAAGTTGAAGGCTAGCGAGATTCGGGCTCTCAGCAATGAAGAGCTATTGTCCAGGCTTGATGAAGCTCATGAGGAGCTCTTCAACCTCCGTTTTCGGCTAGCCACCAGGCAACTGGGCAATCATCGGGAGATCCCCGCCGTGAAGAAGAGGATCGCCAGAATCAAGACTATTCTCAAGGAAAGAGAGCTGGGCATAGCATGAACTACCTCAAAAAACGAAAGGTCAGGGAAGGCTTGGTGGTGAGTGATAAGATGGACAAGACCGTGGTCGTACTTGTGGAGATCAGGAAGATCCATCCACTCTATAAGAAGTCCATCAGGGTCAGCAAGAAGTACAAGGCTCATGACGAGAACAATATCTGTAAGGTGGGAGACAGGGTGAAGATTGGCGAGACCCGCCCTTTGTCCAGGGACAAAACCTGGCGGGTAACCGGGATAATACCCAAGAAGGAGCTGGTTGAGACCAGACCGGAGCAGAAGGGATGATCCAGTCCTATACCAGACTCAAGATAGCCGACAATACAGGGGCGAAGCAGATCATGTGCATCAATGTGCCTGTTGGGGCAAGGAAATATGCGCGCATAGGCGACATCATTGTGGCCACGGTGAAGCGGGCCATGCCCCACGGCATGGTCAAAGAGGGCGATGTGGTACGGGCTGTGGTCGTGCGCGTGGCTAAACCCTATCGCCGCTCTGATGGCTCTTACATTAGATTTGATGAGAACGCCGCAGTGGTTCTCGGTGAAAAGAACAACCCCAGGGGCAGCCGCATCTTCGGTCCGGTGGCCCGTGAATTAAGAGACAAAAACTTTGCCAAGATAATATCATTGGCGCCAGAGGTTCTTTGAGATGAAAATCAGGAAGGATGATAGTGTGATCATAATCGCTGGCAAGGACAGCGGAAAAAAAGGAAAGGTGCGCCGCGTCCTGCCCAGGGAGGGCAGAGTGGTGGTGGAAGGACTTAACATGGTCAAGCGTCATTCTCGGGCGCGCAGGGCTGTCCGTCAGGCCGGGATCATTGAACTGGAAGCTCCCATCCATATATCCAATGTAATGCTGATGTGTGGTAAATGCGGCAAGCCCACGCGTGTTGGCGTCGGTTTTCTGGCCGACGGCAAGAGGGCGCGAATCTGCAACTCGTGCCGAGAGGTAATCGACTGAGGAATCTTACTGTGAAAGCTCGATTGGAAGAAAGGTATTGGACCGAGGTAGCTCCTCAGCTTAAGGACAGGAGCGGTTATGGGAACATCATGCAGGTACCCAGGCTGGAGAAGATCGTGCTCAGCATCGGCCTGGGCGAGGCAACGCAGGATCCCAAAGTCCTGGAATCCGCGGAGAAACACCTGGGTATGATCTCCGGGCAGCGGCCGGTGACAACACGGGCGAAGAAGTCGATTTCCGCTTTCAAGCTGCGAGCAGGCGTCCCTATCGGGATGATGGTGACTCTGCGGGGGAAACGGATGTACGATTTCTTTGACAAGCTGGTCAGTGTTGTTCTGCCCAGGTTACGCGATTTCCGGGGCGTATCAAGGGATTCCTTTGATGGCCGGGGCAATTACAACATGGGCATCAGGGAACAGATAGTTTTCCCGGAGATCGACTACGACAAGGTGGATAAGATCCGCGGCCTTGAAGTGACTATCGTTACTACAGCCAAGAGTGATGATGAAGCCAGGGACCTACTAGCATTGATGGGCATGCCCTTTAGGAGAGCTTGATATGGCGAAATTGTCAAAGATCGAAAAGTCGAGGCGTCCGCCGAAGCACAGGGTGCAGCAACGTAATCGGTGTCACCTGTGCGGCAGACCGCGCGCTTATATGCGCAAGTTCGCCTTGTGTCGTATTTGCTTTCGAGAACTGGCTGTCACCGGTGTACTCCCTGGCGTAAGAAAGTCGAGTTGGTGAGAAAGAGATGACAGTAACTGACCCCATAGCTGATATGCTGACCAGGATACGTAACGCTATCATGGCCGATCATGACTGTGTGCTTGTGCCTTCCTCTAAGGTGAAGCTTGCCATCATCAAGATACTCAGGGACGAGGGATTCATCCACCGTTATGAAGTGCTTAGAGGGCAAGCGCAGCCGATGATCAATGTGTATCTGAAGTACACAGATGGCAAGTCGGCGATCTTGGGCCTGGAAAGAGTAAGCAAGCCTGGCTTGAAGGTCTACGCTGAGAGGCGTGAGATTCCCCGCGTCTACGGAGGCTTGGGCATCGCCGTTCTGTCTACATCCAAAGGCATCATGACCGGCCAGGAGGCATGGCGACAGCGTCTGGGCGGTGAGATTCTGTGCTATGTATGGTAGATTGACTCAGGAGTTGTGAATTATGTCTCGTATTGGCTTGCTCCCCATTGCTATACCGGAAGGCACCGAGGTTGAGATCGTCGGCGGCGAGGTGATGGTAAGAGGTAGTAAAGGAGAACTGCGGCGACGTGTTCATCCCGATATGTCTGTCTCCCTGCACGACGGGTGTTTGAGCGTAGCCCGACCCAGCGACAGCAAGATTCACCGTTCTTTGCACGGGCTTACGCGGAGCCTATTGGCTAATATGGTGACGGGAGTGAGCGAAGGGTTCGAGAGAGTCCTGGAGGTGAATGGCGTGGGCTACAGGGCCCAGAAGACCGGCGACAAGCTTATGCTCCAGGTGGGATACGCCAATACTGTGGAGTTCACCCCTCCGCCCGGTATCAGTATCACCATAGAAGGGACGAATCGAATTCGCGTGGGGGGCATTGACAAGGAGGCAGTTGGGGAGACTGCTGCCAAGATTCGAGCGGTCCGCCCCGCTGATTCCTATAAGGGCAAAGGCATCAAGTACTCTGAGGAGCGGTTACGTCTTAAGCCTGGGAAGTCAGGCAAGGTGGGTAAGAAATAGCATTTACGATGAGCGAGAAGAATTCGAGGGCAACAAGAAAGATACGGCACGTGCGGGTGCGGCGCAAAATAGAGGGAACAGCATCCCGGCCCCGGCTGTGTGTCTTTCGTAGCTTGAACCATATCCACTCCCAGATTGTCGACGATTCCAGCGGCCGGACTCTGGTCTCAATGAGCACTCTCGATCCTCAGGTGAACAGCAAGGTGGACGGAATGGCGAAGGTCCAGAAGGCTGAAGTAGTGGGAGCTGCACTTGCGGAGAGAGCAGTGGAGAAAGGGATCAAGCAGGTTGTCTTTGACCGGGGCGGATATCAATACCACGGCAGAGTCAAAGCGTTAGCCGAGGCTGCCAGGAAGGCTGGATTGGAGTTTTGAGAATAGAATCATGAAGGCGGTTACTAAAGCAAGGGCGACAAGATCCGAGATCGATGCCTCAGACCTGGCTCTAGAAGAGAAACTGCTGGGCATCGACCGTGTAACTAAGGTGGCCAAGGGTGGCAGACGGCTTCGGTTCAGGGCTTCAGTGGTTGTTGGTGACGGCCAGGGCCATGTTGGGTTTGGCCTGGCCAAGGCCTCTGCGGTCCCCGAGGCAGTTCGCAAGGCAGGGGCTGTGGCCAGAAAGGACTTAATCGAGGTTCCTATTAAGGGCGATACGATTCCTCATGAGATTCTGGCCAAGTTCTGCGTATCCAGGATACTGCTCAAGCCTGCGGCACCCGGCACGGGCTTGATTGTCAACAACACCACCCGCGCAATATTAGAACTGGCAGGGGTGAAGGACGCCATCGGCAAATCGTTTGGCGGGCAGAGCAAGATCAACGTGGCCAAGGCCACCATACTGGCCCTCGGCAACCTGAAGCAAGTTGAGCAGGTGGCGACTGAGGCCGGATCTGAAGGTCAGGAAGAGAAGGTAGATGAAACAGAATGAGCTAAGGCCCCCGGTGGGAGCTAAGCGTGACAGGAAGCGTGTGGGTCGTGGAGATGGCAGCGGACACGGCACCTATTCGGGACGGGGCTGCAAAGGACAGAAGTCTCGCTCCGGAGGCGGCGTGCGCCTGGGCTTTGAGGGAGGGCAGTTGCCCCTGGTGCTAAGGTTGCCCAGACGGAGGGGATTCACCAACATCTTCAGGACCGAATACAATGTCGTGAACGTCGGACAACTGGCCGTTTTCGCCACAGGCACGGAGGTAACCGCCGAGGAGTTGCTCCAGGCCGGACTGATCAAGTTCCGAGGTAGGCCGACTAAGATCCTGGGCACCGGCGATATCCAGCACCCTCTGACAGTCAGGGCTGATAAGTTCTCCTCATCAGCTGCACAGAAGATCATCGCTGCTGGAGGGAAGGCAGAACAAGCTTAGTATGCAGCGCAGAACCACGCGACCCCGCCTCGTCCAGGCGATGATGGACGCATTATCCTTGCCCGATCTGCGGAAAAGGATTCTTTTTACCCTTGGCATCCTGGCCGTATTCCGATTTCTGACTAACGTTCCCCTGCCCGGCGTGGACCCTGTTGCGTTGGCAAATTTCTTCGCGGATGCGCCGCTCCTCTTCGGCATGCTCGACCTTTTCAGCGGCGGCGCCATTCAGGGCTTCAGTATAGTTGCTGCCGGTATCTTTCCTTACATCACATCCTCCATCATCATGCAGTTGCTGACCCCGGTAGTGCCCAGGTTACAGGCTCTGGCGCAGGAGGGAGAGCTAGGCCGTCAGAGAATCAACCGCATAACTCATATGTTAACCGTGCCGCTGGCCGGCATCCAGGGCTACGGCCTGCTGACCATATTGCGCACCCAGGGCGTCACCCTTCCGCTTGGCCCTCTCGATGTCGCCGGGATAGTGTTAACCATGATCGCCGGCACCATGTTGCTGGTGTGGCTGGGCGAGTTGATTACCGAGCGCGGCATTGGGAACGGGATATCCATCATCATCTTTGGCGGCATTGTGGCCGGCCTGCCGGGGATAGTGGGCCAGGGTATTCTTGTCGCCATGGGAGGGGAGCCGGGTGGGTTGATCGCCTTCGTAATTCTATCTCTGGCCACTCTGGTGCTGATTGTGGTGTTTGTGGAAGCTCATCGCCGCATTCCCGTGCAGTATGCCCGCAGCACTTTTCGCAGCGGCCGCATGTATCGCCAATCGGGCTCCACCTATATACCCTTGCGGGTCAACACCGCCGGCATGATACCCATTATCTTCGCCATCGCCTTGATGCAGCTTCCCGGTACTATAGCGCAATTCGTCGGTAGCGACTCGGGCTTCTGGAGGACGATCAGTGAGATGTTCAGTGCCACTAATCCCATCTACCAGGTGTTGTACTTCGGGCTGGTGATCGGATTCGCCTTCTTCTACACCATGGTTATATTTGAGCAGATGAACTTGCCTCAGACGCTGCAACAACAGGGGGGCTTTATTCCGGGAGTCCGACCTGGCAAGGCAACTGCTGATTATCTGAACAGAGTGATAAGGCGCATCACCTTTGGCGGCGCCCTGTTTTTGGCGCTGGTGGCAATCATGCCCTTCATCGCGCAGCAGATCACAGGCGTCAGGGACCTGCTACTCCAGAGCACTGCCATGCTCATAGCCGTCGGTGTGTCTCTGGATACCATGAAGCAGTTGGAGGCTCAGTTGACCATGCGCCGCTACGAGGGTTTCCTGAAGTAATGCACGTCATCATGCTGGGCGCTCCGGGGGCGGGGAAGGGAACTCAGGCAGAAATCCTCTCTCAGCAGACGGGGTTACCTCATATAGCATCAGGCGACCTGTTTCGTCAGGCACTGGCGGAGAGGACTGAGATCGGCCTGCTGGCCCGGGAGTATATGGATAGGGGAGAACTCGTTCCCGATGAGGTCGCAATAGTGATGATTCTGGACCGAGTCAGTAATCCTGACTGCGAGGCGGGCTGTCTTCTCGACGGCTTTCCCCGCACTCTACAGCAGGCCGAGGCGCTGGACAGAGCCCTCAGCGAGCACGGAAAGGGCATAGATAAGGCGGTATATATCGAGGTGCCCGATGACATACTTGTGAAGCGTCTCAGCGGAAGGAGGCTTTGTCGGGTCTGCCAGAGACCCTATCACCTGCTGAGCGCGCCCCCGAAAGCGCCGGGGAAATGCGACAGGTGTGGCGGTGAGCTGTTTCAGCGCTCCGATGACAGTGAGGAAACCGTAAAGGAGCGGCTGGGCGTTTTCTTTGCTCAGACTATGCCCATGCTTGGTTACTACGAGCGGCAGGATAAACTGATCAGGGTTGACGGAAGCCGGGAAATACAGGCAGTAGCCGCCGATATTGCTTCTGCCCTCAGGGCAGCGATACAGTAGATGGTAGTCATAAAGTCGAGTGAGGAAATCGAAACTATGAGGAAGTGCGGCAGGACCCTCGTCGCGGTTCTGGAAAGACTGATAAGCGAGATAAGACCGGGAATCAGGACTGACGAGCTAGACACAATCATGGCCGAGGAAGCCGAGAGGAGGGGAGTTATACCTTCCTTTAAGAACTATCGCGGCTTTCCTGCTAATCTATGTGTATCCATAAATGACGAAATAGTTCATGGCATTCCCGGCGAGAGGAGACTTGAAGCAGGGGACATAGTGTCGTTGGATGCGGGAGTAACGCTTGATGGCTTCTGTACCGATGCTGCCGTGACCGTTGGTGTGGGGCAGATAAGCGAGGAAGCTGAGAAGCTTATCTCGGTGACACAGGGCGCTCTGAAGGCGGCCGTAGCGCAAGCCAGATGCGGAGCCCGGGTATGCGATATCTCCTCCGCCATCCAGCGTCATGTTGAATCAAATGGGCTCTCTGTGGTCAGAGAGTATACGGGACACGGAGTAGGTCGCGACCTCCATGAAGAGCCACAAATACCCAATTTTGTGGTCGGGAAAGGTCTGAAGCTGCGGAAGGGCATGACTCTGGCTATTGAACCTATGGTGAACGCCGGAGATTGGCGCACTAGAGTGGCAGCCAATAAGTGGACGGTGCTGACGGCGGATGGCAGTCTTTCCGCGCATTTTGAGCATACCGTAGCCGTAACCGGCAATGGGGCTGAGATACTGGCCTAGATACTGCATAGAAATGGCTAAGAAGGAAAGGATAGAGGTCGAAGGCAAGGTGATTACCGTGCTGCCCAATACCATGTTTCGTGTTGAACTGGCCAACGGGCATCAAGTATTGGCCCATATATCAGGCAAGATGAGGAAGCACTATATCAAGATCCTGCCCGGTGATAGGGTTCTGATAGAACTATCGCCTTACGATCTGAGTCGGGGCAGGGTTACCTATCGGCTCAGGTAGTTTGACAGGTGAAGCAGGAAAGCGTATCATAACAGGGTTTGCCTCTAGGTGATGGAGATGAAAGTTAGAGCTTCGGTTAAGCCGATATGCAGGAAATGTAAGGTCATCAGGCGCGAGGGCGTGGTGAGGGTTATCTGTGAGAATCCTAAGCACAAACAGAAGCAGGGGTGATAAACAGTGGCACGTATTGCTGGCATAGACCTTCCCAAGGATAAGCCCGTCTGGGTAGCCTTGCAGGCCATCTACGGCATTGGAGGCGCTACCAGCCAGAGTGTCTTGGCGACTGCCGGTGTCGAACCCTCCGTCAGAGTTAAGGACCTGAGCGATGAGCAGGTGGCCCAGATCAGAGATATTATTGACAAGCAGTATAAGGTGGAGGGGGACCTCAGGCGGGAGGTACAGGCCAACATCAAGCGGCTTATTGAGATCAGTTGCTATCGCGGTATAAGACATCGTATGAGGTTGCCGGTGCACGGTCAGAGGACCCGCACGAATGCCCGAACTAAACGGGGGCCCAGGAAGACGGTGGCCGGGCGAGGGCAGAGGCGCGGCGTGGGTAAGAAATAAGGAGGTTGTGTTAGCAGATGCCTAAGAAGAAGAGGGCCCGAAAGGTCCATAAGAAGATTAGCGAAGGCAAGGCCTTCATCCAGTCGAGCTTCAATAATACCATGGTCACCATCACCGACATGCAGGGCAACGTTGTCGCCTGGGGGAGCTCGGGCAGTGCGGGGTTCAAGGGTTCCAGGAAGGGAACACCCTTCGCGGCTCAAACCGCTGCCAGGGACGCGGCCCATCGAGCCATGGGCGATGGCTTGCGGCGGGTGGAGGTGTTCATCAAGGGCCCAGGTAGCGGTCGGGAGGCGGCTATCCGTGCCTTACAGGCTTCCGGGATCATCGTCACAGCCATCAAGGACGTGACTCCTATCCCCCATAACGGCTGTCGGCCCAAGGGAAGGAGAAGGGTATAGCATGGCGCGCTACACAGGGCCGGTCTGCCGGCTATGTCGTCGTTCCGGGGACAAGCTAATGCTGAAGGGCGATAGGTGCCCATCACCCAAATGCCCTTTGGAGAAGAGAAGTACTCCTCCCGGCGGGCGTCAGCCGCAGCGGAGGCGTGGCGGGGTCTCCGACCGCGGGATTCAGTTGCGGGAGAAGCAGAAGGTCCGTTTCAGCTATGGTGTCTTGGAACGGCAGTTTCGCAGGTTTTTTGCGGAGGCGAAGAGGGGGCCCAGCACCACTGGAGAAAACCTTCTGGTGCTGCTGGAGAGAAGATTAGATAATGTGGTCTATCGCCTGGGCTTTGCCGATTCGCGTGCCCAGGCCAGACAGTTGGTCCGCCACGGGCATATCCTTGTGAACGGGCGCAAGACCGACATTCCTTCGTTCCTCGTGAGATCGGGGGACGTCGTAAAATGGCGAGAGACCAGCACAAAGACCGAGTACTATAAGAGGATTGCTGAGGAGGTTGACGAAGGGTTTGTTCCCGCTTGGCTCGGCCTGGACAAGGAGAGCATGACGGGTAGGGTGCTGAACTTGCCCGGCAGGGACGATATCGACGCCCTGTTCAATGAGAAGGCGGTTATTGAGTATTACTCCAGGTAACCTATGTCTGAACTATCTACTCCTTCCGTAACTTGCCTCGAAAGCGCTGCGAACTACGGTCGTTTTCTGGCTGAACCCCTGGAGCCGGGTTTCGGCGTCACTTTGGGCAATACCTTGCGGCGTGTGCTCCTCAGCTCTTTGCCCGGTGCTGCTGTAACCTGGGTCAGGATAGAGGGCATTCAGCATGAGTTCTCTCCCCTTCCCAGTGTCAAAGAGGATGCTATGGAGTTCCTGCTGAATATCAAGCAACTGAGACTCTGCCCCCTCACCCGTGAGCCCGGGCAGCTGGTCCTTGAGGCAGAGGGCGAGGGCAAGATCTGTGCCGCCGATATTCGACCCTCCGCCGCTTTCCGCATCGCCAATCCTGAGCTCTATCTCGCCTCTCTGGATTCCTCAGATGCCAGGCTCTATGTTGAGATCAACGTCGAGCTGGGCAGAGGTTATGTGCCCGGCAGATCGGTTGACGGCTTGCCCCTGGGAGCGCTGGCCGTGGATGCCATCTTCACACCGGTGAGGAAGGTCAATTTCTCTGTGGAATCTATCAGACCCGGTCAGGAAGGAAGCCCGGAGAAGCTCACTCTGGAGATCTGGACGGATGCCACCATATTTCCCTGGGAGGCCCTGAATCAGAGTGCCATCATCCTGCTCAATCAGTTTTCCGCCTTCAGGGACCTGGAGATCCCCATGGCCAAGACACTGTCCATCTTGCCGGAGCAGTACGAGGCTCCGCTGGAGACGTTGGGTTTGTCAACTCGTTCCTACAACAGCTTGAAGAGGGCGGGTATTCTGACCCTGGGGCAGCTAATGGAGAAAGGCGAGGAGGGCTTGCCGCCGCTGCCCGGCCTGGGAGCTAAGTCTCGAGCCGAGGTTGAGGAGCTAATGGCAAGATTGGGCTCTCCTGTTGCCAAGAAGAACGAATGAGACACAAGGTAGCCGGACGAAAACTGAGCAGGCCTACCAAACACAGGCGGGCCCTTTACCGAAGCCAGGTGAGTGCTCTTCTGGATCACGAGAAGATCGTCACCACTGAGGCTAAGGCCAAAGAGGTGCGCAGTCTGGCGGAGAAGATGATCACCCTGGGTAAGGACGGCAGTCTTGCCTCAAGGCGTGAAGCCTTAGCTTTTGTCCCTGATAAAGGGGTGGTTGACAGGCTGTTCAAGGAGATTGCCCCGGGCTATGCCGATCGTAACGGGGGTTATACCAGGTTAGTGAGATTGGGACCCCGTGCCGGTGATAACGCGCCTATGGTTCAAATTGAACTGGTCAAGTAAGTTCGTTGTGCTCGTTGAGTATGACGGCACCCGGTATCATGGCTTTCAGTGGCAGGCTGGCTTACCTACCATTCAGGATGAGCTTGAGCAAGCCATAAGGCGGGTCTGCGGGCAGAGCGGTCGGGTTATGGCGGCCAGCAGAACCGACGCCGGGGTACACGCCAGGGGACAGGTGGCGGGCTTCCGGGCGAAGTCCACATTGGATATCATGACGCTGGTTAGAGCTTTGAATCACTATCTGCCTGAGGATATTGCGGTCAAGGCGGCTTACAGGGCCGGCGATGACTTTGACGTCCGCCGTGATGCTCTGAGCCGCGAGTACCACTATCGGATTCTGAACAGCAGTACCCGGTCGCCGCTCGATCGGGCGTTTTCACTGTTTGTGCCCAGGAAGCTGGACACCGGGGCGATGAACGAGGCCTGCCGGCTGATAGCAGGTGAACATGATTTCGCCTCCTTTGCCAGTTCCCTTGAAGCTGGCAAGAGCACCCGGCGTAACGTTCATGAGGCGGGAGTCGAGACGAAGGGTGATTTCATCATCTTTCGTGTCGTGGCCAACTCCTTTCTGCCCCATCAGGTCAGGAGCACGGTGGGCATGCTGATAAGGCTGGGCCTGGGGCAGTTAGGTATGGACGAGTTTCGTGATATAATGGAGGCCAGGAGTCTGGGTCTGGCGGGTCCCGTATCGCCTGCTTGCGGGTTGTGCCTCATGAAGGTCAACTACGCCGGGGCCTTGGGGAACTGGACCGGTTCCTAGCGTAGCGAAGGAAGTTTGTTGAGTGAGATGAAGACTTACAGCCCTAAAGCTAAGGACATTGAGAGAGAGTGGTGGGTGATCGATGCCACAGATAAGACTCTGGGCAGAATGGTGGTGCAGGTGGCCAAGCTGCTTATGGGTAAGCAGAAGGGCACTTATGCCCGCCATGTCGACACCGGTGATTATGTCGTGGTGATAAATGCGGCCAGGGTACGGGTGACCGGCAAGAAGGCTGAACAGAAGCTGTATTATCGGCACTCAGGATATCCCGGGGGCTTGAAGGTCCAGACCTATGAGCAGTTGTTCAGCAAGGATCCTGTCCGTGTGGTTGAACATGCGGTCAGAGGGATGTTGCCGCATACCAGCCTGGGCAGAGCCATGTTCAGGAAGCTCAAGGTCTATGCCGGGAACGAGCATCCTCACCACGCTCAGGTCTCCACTTCTGGCTCCGGGCGGAGCGATGGAGCCGTAGCGACTGATGAGAGCAAAGCACTGCCAGAGGAAAGGTGATAGCGTATGAGCGAGGACAGTTACATTTGGGGAACGGGCAGACGGAAGTGTGCCATAGCCCAGGTCAGGCTTTTTCCGGGCAAAGGTGAGATAACCATCAACGACAGGCCCTATGAAGAGGCCTTCCCCCGGATCGAGCACCGCCACATGATCGAACACCCTTTGCTGGCTACCAATACCATGGGCAAGTTTAGCATCACCGTCAAGGTGAATGGTGGTGGCCTCAGCGGGCAGGCTGGAGCCATTCGGCACGGGATTGCCCGCTCTCTCGCCAAGGAAAACGAACTGTTCAAGCCTATGCTGCGTAAGGAAGGCCTGCTTACCAGGGACGCCAGAGTCAAGGAACGCAAGAAATACGGGCTTAAGCGGGCTCGCAAGGCGCCTCAGTATACCAAGCGCTAGCCGGTTCCGACCTATCCTCGGGCCGTCGGTGGTGGCTGTCTGCATGTCTCCCTGGACCGGACGGTTTCAAGCATTACAGCATTGCCCCAGACAGGAGTAGCTGTTACAATATCAACGTAATGGGGATTAGTCTAGCGGTAGGACGACTGACTCTGGATCAGTTAGGCCAGGTTCG
>JACUUR010000027.1 GCA_014859205.1 Dehalococcoidia bacterium
GCCCGGCAAGGAAGTCCCTGACAAACTGGCCACAGCCAATAACCCGCAGAAAGCCGCCGCGGCTCGGTCTCAACGCCTCAGCCATTCTGCTTCACCTCCTGGATGGGAGATCTGCACATCGACGATGGGTGCTCGTCTCTCTGAACGGAGGAGGCGGCGATCTCAGCCAGGATCAGTGATAGCTGCCAGAGTGCTCGGTCTGTGTAGCTATTCCCACTGAACACTGAGGCAACACGTGGGTGCCTTCGGTGGTTGGTCGTTTCTCCCTTGTGCCTACTGCTCACTCTTAACTCCAAGGCATCCAAGCTAAAACTGAAGAGCCGAGAGGAAGAATCCTCTCGGCTCTCGCAGAGCTCTTATCTGCTATGACCCTCGAAGGGCTCTGGCTATATGGGCTATGCCACTATGTCCCCCCTTCTCAATACACGCCTCAGCACATAGCCGCACTTGCGGCACTTGATCTCAATTGCCCCCTCTGCATCAGCCCGAAAGAGCAGAGCACGGCACTTCGGGCAGCGCTCTTGCTTAAGCGCGACCTTGCTAGCTGTATCTCCCAACTCTGAAGCCGGCCTCATGACATCTTCCTGCTCTTCTTTTCAAGGGCGATATTGCACAACGAAGTCTGACCCGCAGTATGCGCACCGAAGAACCTCGGCACTGGGACCCCGGCCGCTTACCAGCACACGCACTTCTCTGTGGCAGTGCGGGCAGTCCACAGACCAAGCATTCGCCCGATTCTGTACCGCCTTCACCACGGCCGCGATTCCAGCACTGACCAGGAAACCGGCTGCTAGGCCTGCGAGAAAGTCTCCCCAGTCTCCCTTCCCATACTCATGCTCGAAACGTTCTCTGGCAAGGTCTAGGACCTCACGCTCGCCCTTGGATACGGGAATGTTGCTCTGGTTGGGGTTTGGCATCTGTGTTCCTCTACTTGTTTATTGTACTATAGTGTATCACTCCATAGAAACCCTGTCAAGTTATTCGGGCGCAGGGTTGTGCCATAGTCCCTGAACAGATCGTAGGGAAAGATACTCCGGGCCTTCAGGACGACTGGCTGCCGGCTAGCTTGTTATCTGAAGCGGCGTCTTTGGCTCTGGCTATTGCTTGCCTTATTGCCTCATGGGACACGCCATATTCTTTGGCTAGCTGGCGCAGGCTTTTGCTCTTGTGACGCTCAGCTAGTTCAAACGAGAGCGAGCTCGGCACCTTTCGTCTGGATCTGACCTCAGTGACAGAAGGGCTGTGCACTGGGAAAAGGCCGATTTCGAGGTATTGAAGAGACTCCGTCGAACCCCCTCGGGGTCGCTTACTTTCTCCAGAATCGCAGATCGAGAACAACCACCTTTCTTGTCGTCGGAGTCATAGCTCTATTCTGTCAGACCATGGTTCGTTCTCGGGCCGGGGAAACACAAACCGCTGATCTTTGCCGATCAGGGTATGTCCTATGGCCTTGGTGGTAGCCTCCACTATCACTTGTGCCCAGAGCAGTTGCTACAGGGGCTGTGTCACCAAACGATCAGCAATCCCACCAGGGCAAAGGCAGCGATAGGTGGCAGAGCCGGCATCGGCCTCCCCTTCAGCACTGTGGCCTGAATAGCATAGACGGCGACCAGTCCCGCAAAGGCGAGCAACGCTACTATCGCGGCCGGAGCAAAGCCCCTGGCGAAGTAGACTGAAGCTGTCAGCAAGCAGGGGAAGGCAATATCGCCACCTCCCAGTATGGAGTACTCCCTACGGCCGGGGTCCAACTCCACCACCTTCTCCCGCTTGCTCAGGTTGAAGTTCCAGGCAGAATACTCCCTGGGGATGATAAGAGCGGGCAGGGCATTTATCTGGGATAGCCTGTCGGCCATCCAGAGCATGTACTTGAAACGAACCGCCAGGAAGTCATAGATAGCCAGCGCCCCGATGATGGCCATGGCCGTCCAGGGCGTGACAAAGCGACCGAAGACTGCTCCCAGGCTGCTGACCGCCAGTATCAGGACCACATTATGCAGCCAGACAAGCGGTATCAAGAACCAGAGGGTGCCGGCCGCGACAGCGATGGCGATGGCTACCGGCAGTGGCACGTAGAAGACAGTTGCGATGAAGGCTCCCCAGGTGAAGAGAAGGGCAAAGACGAGCCTGAGCACAACCTTCAGGGCCGCGAGGGGTATCAGCGACAGCGTGATCCCCAGCACCGCCGCCGCCACAAGGACGTAGATCACAACCGGTCCCAAAGCCGAATGGGCTGGCACATCGATCACCTCACCGTCGGGCAATGTCACCTCCCCAGGCCACCAGGATATGGGCTGGGACGGCTGCCCCGGTACGTATATGTCCTGCTCTTCTAGAAACGGATCTATTCGTGGGGCAACCAGCAGGATCAGCACTTGGGCGATGGCAAAGAGAGCAAGGCCCCAGTAGACCGCACTGAGCTTAATTGACCTCCTCGTGCTCATGTCCGGGGACATTCTACATGGATGAAGCCCCGATGTCGAAGCAGCGGTGTGACTGGGTGGTTTGGAAGGGGGAGGGTTTGGGTCCTGTTTCAGTCAGAGCACAGAATCAGACTTCTGCGCCCGGCCTGTCTTGACGCTGGCTCGATAGCTTTCTGCGCCCGCACTAAGCGTCGATCTCCTCCATCTTGCCTGTCACCAGGTAGATGACCCTCTCACAGATATTGGTTACTCTGTCAGCGCTACGCTCCAGATTATGCGCTACCCAGATAAGCCTGGTGGCTCTGGTGATGGTCCTGGGGTCCTCTATCATGAAGGAGAGCAGCTCCCTGAAGACCTGATTGTAGAGATCATCTACTTCATCATCCTCGGCGGTGATCTGTCTGGCAGCATCAGCATTGCGGCTGATGAAGGCATCAAGGCTGCGTCGCAGCATATCGTTTACCTTGTCTGCCATGCGCGGGATATCGATCAAGGGCTTGAGAGGCGGCTCATCGCCTATCATAAGCACTATCTTGGCTATGCCCTGGGCATGGTCGGCAATCCGTTCCATCTCTGTTATCACGTTCAAGACACAGATAATTGCGCGCAGGTCTCCAGCCATGGGCTGCTGAGTAGCAATAATCTGAATGCACTTTTCCTCGACCTCAAATCGCTTCCGATTTATCTTTGGATCATCGCTGATGACGCTACGGGCCGTATCCAGGTCTCGCCCCTTCAAGGCCTCAATGGAACGGCTGTTGGCCTTCTCGACCATACTGCCCATGGCGAGGACATCGTCCTGGATTTCTCTGAGTTTCTTGTGAAATGTTGTCCTCATCTCCATTGATCAAAACCTCCTCACGGCCTTTAGCCAAATCGGCCGGTGATGTAGTCCTCCGTGCGCTTGTCCTTGGGGCTGGTGAAGAGTTGCGATGTCGGGCCGCACTCTACCAGCACCCCGGCCCTGTCCGGTTCCATCAACAGAAAGGCTGAGATGTCGGACGCGCGCGCCGCCTGCTGCATATTGTGGGTAACGATGACAATAGTGTAGCTATTGGATAGCTGCCTCATCAGGTCTTCGATCTTGAGGGTAGCCACCGGGTCGAGGGCACTACAGGGCTCGTCCATTAGTATGACCTGAGGCTCAACCGCCAGCACTCTGGCAATACACAGCCGTTGCTGCTGGCCGCCGGAAAGGTCGAAGGCTGACTTATCCAGCTTGTCCTTGACCTCGTCCCATAATGCCGCCTGGCGCAAGCTCTTCTCGACGATGTCTGCGAGTTCGCCCCGGTTGTTTCCTCCGTGCCGCCTCGGGCCGAAGGCCACGTTCTCAAATACCGACATGGGAAAGGGATTGGGCTTCTGAAAGACCATGCCCACCCTCTTGCGCAGTTCCACCACATCTATACATCTGTCATAGATGTCGATGCCCTCGAGTTGAATGGTTCCCTCCACCCGTGCTCCGGGAATGAGGTCGTTCATACGGTTGAAAATGCGCAGGAAGGTTGACTTGCCGCAGCCTGAGGGACCGATTATGGCTGTGATGGCACGCTCGGGTATGTCCAGTGTGATGTTCCGCAGCGCCTGGAAGGCCCCGTAGTAGAGGCTGACCCCCTCGGTCCTGATCTTTGTCGTGGAGTGCTCAGGCATTCTATCGCGGGACACTGTGGAAGCTGCGGTCATCGTTATACTCTCTGACGGCGGGCTCGAAGTCTCACGATGGTAGCCAGGACATTGAATGATAGCACCACCGCCAGCAGAACCAAAGCAACGGCCCACTTGGTGTCCCCGGGCACGCCGGGAACCTGTGTTGCCACTGTGTACAGGTGATATGGCAGCGCCATGAACCGATCGAAGGGGGACTGAGGCAGCCCCGGAACGATGAAAGCCGCTCCCACTATCAGTATGGGAGCACTCTCCCCGGCCGCCCGGCTCATGGCCAGAACGGCTCCGGTGATTATTCCCGGGCGTGCCTGAGGCAGGATCAGATGTCTTATCGTCTGCCATTTGGTTGCCCCTATGGCCAGGCTGCCTTCCCTGTATTCCCGGGGTACTGCCAGTAACGCCTCTCGGGACGTGGTAATGGTCATGGCCAGGGCCTGACAGGCTAGGGTGAGGCTGGCCGCCAGCAGCGACATGCCGAACTTCATCATCAGCACAAAGACTCCCAGGCCGAACAGCCCGTAGACGATGCTGGGCACCCCGGCCAGATTTATGATGGCCAGGTTGATGACTCGGGTCAGCCAGTTCCTGGGAGCATATTCAGATAGATAGATGCCGGCCAGCACGCCTATAGGCAGGGCGAGCATGAGCGTGCCCAGCATGAGATAGAAAGTGCCGACTAAGGCAGGGAAGATGCCGCCTGCCCGACCTGCGTCCGTTGGAGGCTGGGTCAGAAACGACCAGTTCAGAGCGCCCGCACCGCTAACAGCGATCCTTACGATGATAAACAGGGTCACCATTACAACAGCGATAGTAGCCACCAGCAGCACCGCGAAGGCAGTTCGCTGTGACAGCTGCCGCGATAGTCCGGACTTCATCCTCATAAGTGGGTCACCTTTGGAACTTCCGTTTCTGTCGTTCCAGTACTGCATCTGCGACGAGGTTTACTGCCAGGGTCATTAGAAATAGCAGCAGGCCGATGGCAAATAGCGCCTGGTATTGCAGGCCGCCTCGGACGGCATTGCCGATGCCGGAGGCAATGGCCGCTGTCATGGGCATCATGGGTGCGGTGGGGGAGACAGGCATGGCCAGAGCCCCCCCCGCGATCATCAGAACGGTCATGGTCTCGCCAATGGCCCGGCCTATCCCCAGCATCATGGCGGCGGAGATGCCTGAGAGGGCTGCGGGAATGGAGACATGTCTTACCACCTCCCATTTGGTAGCCCCCAGGGCATAGGCCGCCTGCCTGAAGTCGTCGGGAATGGCACGCATGGCATCTTCAGATACGGTGACGATTATGGGCAGGCTCATCAGTGAAAGCATGATCCCGGCGGCGAGCCCGCACAGTCCGGTATTGAGATTGAACATGCTCTGTATAAGCGGCGACAGGAGCAGCAGTCCTATGAACCCCATCACTACCGAGGGAAACCCCGCCAGTAACTCGATGATGGGCTTCGCCGTTTCCCTTATCGCTGGTCGAGCCACCTCAGATAGGTAGGCAGCACAGGCTACACCTACCGGCACGGCTACCGCCGTTGCCACGGCAGTTACCCAGAGGGTGGCGACAAAGAAGGGCGCTATGCCGAAGGTCGGTGGCTCCGAGACCGGATACCATCTCGTGCCAAACAGGAATGCCCAGGGAGGAGTATATGAGAAGATGGGGAGGCCCTGCCTTAGCAGGAGGGCAACGATGCCCAGCAGAACTACTATGGCCAGCAGGCTGGCCAGGAAGATCCCGCCCTCGATGGCCCTCTCACCCAGACGCCACCGCCGCCGTAGCCCCTTCTCCAGGGCACATTCGGCAGTGGTGGCGGAGCTTCGTTGCCTTGGCATGTCCGTACTACATCAGGATCATTATTGCACCGGCACGTAACCTACATCAACGACCCTGGCCTGACCGGCAGGCGACAGGCAGTAGTCGATGAAGTCCTTGATGACTCCGGCAGGCGCGCCGTTCGTGTAGTAGAGAAGTGGTCGCACCACTGGGTAGGTACCATCTTGAGCCGTCTCCACGCTGGGCAGAACGGCGGGGTCATCAGCAGTTCGCTTGATGGCCAGGGCCTGCACATCAGCGGTGACGTAGGCCAATCCGGGGTAGAAGATAGCCCGGGTATTCCCGGCCGTCTCCTCTATTCCCGCGCTTGTCGAGGGGAGAAAGAGGACATTGGGACCGTATTCGAGACTAGTTTCCTCGGTGGCAAGGCCTCTCATCTGCACAACAGTCTCCTTGAAGAAGACATGCGTGCCCGAGTTAGTGTCCCGGGAGAGAACCACTATGGGCAGGTCTTCGCCGCCTAGTTCCTGCCAGTTCGTTATCTGTCCGGAGTAGATGGCCGAGAGTTGAGCTATGGTGAGCTCAGTTACAGGATTGGAGGGATGGACCACCACCGCCAGGGCATCCTGAGCAACCGTAATCTCGTAAGGGTTTACTCCCCTAGCCTGGGCCTGATCGATTTCCGATTGCCTGATCAAACGTGAAGACTGAGCGACCTCGGTGGTGCCATCGATCAGGGCAGCGATGCCCACCCCGGAGCCGGGGCCGCTAACCGCTATGCTCACCTCAGAGCGCTGGTCCATGAACGCCTCCGCCCATACCACGCTCAGGGGCTGCACGGTGTTGGAGCCGGTGATGCTAAAAGAGAGGGTGTCTCCATTACCGTCGCCGTTGGGGTCGCCGGGACAACCGGCTAGCACGATAGCAGTTATAAACAGGGCTGCTATCGCCAGTGTCAACCATTTTCTCATCATGAATCTATCATACATTCTTGCCTCCTGTTGTTGTGTTAACTCCAGCGGGTTTCTTCAATGTTAGTTTCACCTTCACATGGGCCACCTCCAACCTCAAACTCTCCCTGCAGTATTGGACCGCGCTGTGTTCTCTTCCGCCTCATCATGACCTCCTTGCGGGTCCTGGCCTGATGGTGACGGGCCCCTGGTAGGCGAAGAGGGCTTCGCTTAGGTATCGTGTCCTTCTCATGGTAGATGGAAAAGAGCCTCAAATCGACCTATTGCTCATCTACACTCAATCTAGCAGACGAACTTTAAGGACGGTTTAAGGCTCTGTTAAATGTATGTTAAATCTTGTTGTTGACTGTTTCTCCCTGAGGGCCCTGCTCGAGTGGCAGGCTGAAGCTGAAGGTCGAACCTTTGCCCTCCTCGCTCCGGACCCAGATGCGCCCCCCTTGCGCTTCTACCACGTGTCTGGCGATTGCCAGGCCCATGCCGGTCCCGGTTCCTCCCGACCTGGCCCTCTCTCCCTTGTAGAAACGCTCGAATACATGGGGCAGATCATCTTTGGAGATGCCCACTCCCGTGTCAGAGACATCGACGGCAACTGTACCATCATGCACCCGTGTGGCCACCGTTATCTTGCCACCCGGATCGGTGAACTTGATGGCATTATGCACTACATTGACGATGACCTGCCTTATTCTGGCCCTGTCGGCCTGCACGGGCGGCAAGTCGTCGGCAAGCTTCTTATTGACACTGAGTTGCCGTCTGTCCACCTGGGGACCGAGTTGCCCCAGGACCTCCTCCAACAGCAGGTTGAGATCCAGAGGCTCCAGTATCAACTCGGCCTTGCCCGTCTCAATGCGTGTAAGCTCGGTCAGTTCGGCTACTGTCTGGGTTAGCCGTTCCACCTCATCATCTATTCTGTTCAGAAAATCGCCGGCGGCCTCCTTATCATCGACGGCCCCGTCGCGCAGGGTCTCTACCATCGCCTTGATGCCGGCCAGCGGCGTTCTGAACTCATGAGAGATATTCCCTATTAGCTCGCGCCTTGTCGTCTGCAGGTCCCTCAGCTCGGTGAGGTCCTGAAGCAAAAGCAATGCCTCGCTCATCTGATCATCGCCGATGGGAATGGCGATGGCCCTGATGTATCGCTCCGCTGCGCCCGATTCATACTGGGTGGTCTGTGTCTGGGCCGTTCTCAGGCACAGCTTCAGAAGCGCATCCATCTCATGGTCACGCACCGCCTCGATAAGAGTCCTCCCGGCTGCATCGTCAATGTTGAACAGTGTCTTGGCTGCATTGTTAGCCACCGAAACGTTGCCTCCAACATCTGTCATGATCACGCCGTCTGCCATGTTGTCGAGAATGGTGGCCAGCCTGGCCCTGTCTGCCGAGACCGTATCGACCATCTCTTTTAGCTTCAGGGACATTTCGTTGAAGGCTCTACTTAGCTCCCGCACCTCGTTTCCACCGGCCAGGGCTATTCTCTGCCCCAGTTGGCCCGAGGCCATCTCCCTGGATGCGGCGGTAAGCCTTCGTATCGGCCGCGTGATGAGACGGGCGATCAGCCACCCCGCCAGAATGATGACCAGAGCGGTAATCGCCATGGCCGAGATGATGCTTACAGTCAGGCGATGAACAAGGCCCTCGACTGCTGACAGGGGGAGCGCCACACGTGCCACGCCTATGGTCTCGCCCTCATGCGAGACGGGCACGGCAACGTACATCATCCTTTGCCCCAGTGTAATGCTGTATCGGGTGCTCTCACCTGAGCCCTGTTCCAGGGCGTCCCTGAACTCGGGGCGGTTGGTATGGCTCTCCATGGCAGCCGGTTCCTCGTCTGAATCACCCAGCACGGTGCCGTCCAGGGCTATAATGGTGATCCTGGAATCGATCTGGCCGCCGAGAGTCTTGGCCAGTGAATCAAGGGTTTTGTGCGGGTCCTCGCTCAGAAAGCCGGATACGCTGGCCTGGCCAGTGATCATGGCCTCGTTTTGCAGCCCCGAGCGCAGGTCATCGAGTTGATGGCTTCGGCTCGAGTCAATGAGACGGTTTCCAAGTATGCCCATGCCGATCAGTATGACCAGCATGAAGGCGAGGGTAATGCGCGACTGAATGCTGCGAAACATCCCTAGCCTTCCAGTCTGTAACCCGCTCCTCTCACGGTTATCAGGTTCTGAGGATGCGCGGGGTCAGCCTCGATTTTCTGCCTTAGCCATCTGACGTGCACGTCCACGGTCCGCGTATCGCCGGCGTAGTCATAGCCCCAGACCTTGTTCAGGAGCTGTTCCCGGCTGAACACAAATCCTCTGTTTCTGGCCAGGAAGATCAGCAAGTCATACTCCTTGGCGGTCAGTGTGAGTGGGGAACCTCGATAGGACACCCGGTGACGTGCTATGTCTATGTCCAGATCACCGATCTTGATGGATTCTCGCTCATCCGCTGCTCCCGGCCTTGTCATGTCGGCTCGACGGAGTCCGGCCCGTACCCGGGCCAGGAGTTCTCTCATGCTGAAGGGCTTGGTCATGTAGTCGTCGGCGCCCATCTCAAGACCCACGACCTTGTCGACTTCGTCGGTCTTGGCAGTGAGCATCAGGATGGGAACAGTCATCTCCTTGCGCAGGATCCGGCATACCTCAAGGCCGCTCAGCTTCGGCAGCATCAGGTCAAGAATGAGCAACTCAGGTTTTTCTCGTCTGGCAATCTCTAGAGCTTGAGCGCCGTCTGACGCGGTGATCACAGAATAGCCTTCTTTGGTAAGGTTGTACCTGATGGCATCCAGTAGATTACGGTCGTCGTCGACAATCAGGATCTTGCCGGCCATTCGCAACCTCGGTGACAGTATAGACCCGACACTCGAATCTATCAAATCTGTGACGGGCCCGGCAGGATGAGCGGTGGTCAGATGGGACGGGCTCGTGTGCAGGTGCTGGTCAGGCGCTCATCCTCAAGCGCGATTTGTTGACGGTGATCTCGGAAAAGGTTATCATTACCCTGCATGTACTGGGTTTACTATTGCCACGAAATAAAGAGGGATTATGGGCACATACATAATGATAGGTGTCCTTGCTCTTGTCTTGGGGATCCTGGTTGGGTACTTGATCAGGCAGTTGGTAGCCAACCGGGAGATTCAAAGAACGAGAAGAGAGGCACAGAAACTACTAGATGACGCAACGACCAAGTATGATGAGTTACTGCGCGGGGCCAGGGAAGAGGCTATCAAGGTGGCCAACGCCGCCGAGGCAGACAGTAAGGAACGTCGCCTCGAAATACAGCGCATAGAAAAGCGCGTCAACCAGAAAGAGGAGGCGCTGGAACGCAAGATAGAGGCTACAGAGCGGCGTGAGCGTGAGTTAGAGAACAAGAAGAAAGACGCGGAGAAGGTAACAGCTGAACTCCAGGAGATCAGAGAGAGGCAGCTGGCAAAGCTAGAATCCATCTCGGGCACATCCAGTGTAGAGGCCAGAGAGCTTCTGTTTCAGGAACTCAGGCAGGAGGTTGAGGAGGAGGTCTCGCAGAAGGTCAGGGTGTGGGAGGCCCAACTGAGGGAAGAGGCAGATGAACGGGGACGGGGCATTCTGGCCACAGCCATCCAGAGGTGTGCCACCGACGTTGTCTCTGAGACCACGATATCTGCCATTCCCCTGCCCAGTGACGAAATGAAGGGGCGGCTGATCGGCCGCGAGGGGCGCAATATCCGGGCTTTGGAGCAGGCCACCGGCGTCGATCTCATCATCGATGATACTCCGGAGGCCGTAACCATCTCCAGCTTTGATCCTATGAGGCGTGAGGTGGCGCGCATAGCCCTGGGCAAGCTTGTACTGGACGGGCGCATTCATCCGGCACGCATCAAGGAGATAGTGGATAAGACCAGAGCCGAGGTGGAGGCCACTGCCAAAAGCGAGGGTGAGCGAGCTGCCTATGAAGCCGGCGTACCGGGATTGCATCCCGAACTGATCAAGCTCATCGGCCAGCTTAAGTTTCGCTCCAGTTACGGGCAGAATGTCCTTCTGCATAGCCTGGAAGTCTCTCATCTGGCGGGCATACTGGCCAGTGAGATCGGAGCTAACGCGGGTGTAGCCAGAAAAGCCGGCCTGCTACATGATATCGGGAAGGCCGTGGATCATCAAACGGAGGGCCCGCATGCCCTGATAGGGGCCGATCTGGTCAAACAGTGGGATAAGAATGCCGCTGTGGTGCAGGCGATTGCCGAGCATCACGGCGAGGCAGAGACCAGCAGTGTCATGGGCGCCATTGTTGCTGCTGCCGATGCCATAAGCGGTTCGAGGCCCGGGGCCAGACGCGAGTCCATGGAACAATACCTGAAGCGGGTCAAGGACCTGGAGGATATAGCGGTCGGCTTCCCCGGCGTGGACAAGTCCTTTGCCATTCAGGCCGGACGCGAGGTACGCGTCCTGGTCAAGCCGGACAGAGTCGATGACCTGGAAGCGGTGAGGCTGGCCCGGGACATTTCCAGGAAGATAGAGGAGAGCATGACATACCCCGGCCAGATAAGGATAGTGGTGATACGGGAGACCACGGCCGTGGACTACGCCAGGTAGGCCTGTCCTGAGCAATGTCGACGGACCTGTCCTGAACAGCGCCGCAGGGCCCCCCCTTGAGCAATGTCGAAGGCCCTGTCCTGAGCCGTGTCGAAGGGCCTGTCCTGAACTCTGTCCAAGGGCCCATTGTGAGCGGGGTCGAGCGAATTGAAGATACTGGCGATAGGTGACATAATCGGCAAGCCAGGCAGGAAGGCGGTAGAGCAAATCCTGCCGGACTTGTGTTATGAACACAAGATTGATCTGGTGGTGGGCAACGGCGAGAATGCGGCCGGGGGGATAGGGCTCACCCTGAGCACCGCGCGGGAAATCTTTGATGCCGGGGTTGACGTCATTACCACCGGCAATCATGTCTGGGCCCACAAGGAGATCGTATCCTACCTTGATAGCGAACTGGCTATCCTCCGCCCGCTGAACTATCCGCCTGCCAATCCCGGTCGTGGCTGGTTGATCAAGAACAGCGCCCTGATAGTCAACCTCCTGGGGCGCGTCTTCATAGGCCACTTCGACTGTCCCTTTCGCGCCATGGACCGGTTGTTGGCCGATTATGAAGGGCAATCGATGCCTATCATCGTTGATTTCCATGCTGAGGCGACTTCAGAGAAGGTGGCAATGGGTAGATACCTGGATGGACGGGTCAGCGCCGTACTCGGCACACATACTCATGTGGGCACTGTTGACGCTCAGATATTGCCCGGCGGCACCGCCTATGTCACTGACATAGGCATGGTCGGCCCCAGGGATTCGGTCATCGGTGATGATCCCGATGCGGTGCTCAGGCGCTTCCTCACTCAGATACCCGTGCGGTTGGCGGTAGGCAAGGGAAGGGTCAGCTTCGACGCAGTTCTGGTCGAGGTGGACGAGAATACGGGCAAGGCGCTGGATATCAAGCGTATTCAGAGGACCTTGCGCTAGTCCAGACCTCATATCGACCGGTCATATCAGCCACACGATTCAGTGCGCATTGCCCCGGGTGTTGCATTTTTTTGACGGATTCTGTATGATATGATCATAGTACACTACCTCTTGTACTTTCAGGTAGAGAGTGATGGACGGGACTGCCACGACGCAGGTGCTATGGACGTCCTGTGCGGTTAGGAAGCGATCGCGGGACTGGGATGGGCGCGTGGTTCTCTGCCTTCGGGCGCCATCGATAACGCCGCAGTTCATCATCTCCATGCAGCGCGGTCGACGAAGCCCGTGGATATTGTGGAGGGCATCCTCAGTAATGGAATAGCGAAATAGGGAGAGACCTGGTTGCGCAGGTCTCTCCCTTGGTCTTGGGGGTGGTCGGTCAACCACCGCCGCCTGTATTGTACCACACGGCCGGCGTGGTGAGGGCTGCCCTCTCAAGGGTAGCGGGAGGCCCCCTGCGCCATGCTGGGAGGACGCTTCATCCCGGCAGATCGGAGCTAGGCATGACAGGAGCCGCGACGCTGTGTGGGTCACCGGGGATGCGGCCGGTCGTGCATCTCCGTGATTGCCGGGGCAGATCGGACCACCGGATCGGGACACAATGGAAGGGTCGTCCGGTCCGAAAAGGAGGTGAACGGACATAACGAGTATTGCAGTTAGAAGCAAGGAACAAAAGCATAAGCGAGAGAAGGAGGATTATGACGATGAAGCATAGAACGACTGAGATGGGACGGCGGATATTGTTGGTCTTGCTGGTAGGCAACCTGCTGGCCATGTGGGCCGGCGTAGGGGTGGCAGTGGCGGGTGAGCCTGGCCCCAATCCTGTCAGAACCCTGCCGCCCACGGTGGCACCGGGAGAGGAGCTCTTGGTGACCGTGACCTTTAGCTCACCTGCGGATGACTTTAACCTCATTGTGCTAGGTGATGTGGCTCCTGACGGGTGGACTGTGACCGTTGATGGTTCCTGGTGCTCCCCCGTTCCCATTGAGGCAAGTACTCCACAGCCTCATGAGGCGGAATACATCTGGCAGGGCTCCTACGATGTCGGTACAGAGTTGGTAGCGGAGTACAAGGTGCAGGTGCCCGCTGATGCCGAGGGAGGCATCTACAGTTTCTCCGGCACGCTTGAGTTCTACATGGGCGAAGAGGGCCCTTTTGCAGAATCCACGGGCGGCGATTGGCAACTGATCGTCCAGCATAGCAGCGGCCAGGTCGCCCTGAGAGCTCATACCACTTTTGAGACCGGCTGCCTGAAGCTGATCAAGCTGTTTGACGCCCCGGACGGGGTGGACTTCCCGCAGACTGAGGTACAGGTGTGGGTGACCGGCCCCAGGGAATATGACGTGACTCACACCCTTGACGCGGCCGGGGACTGGGAGAAGTTGGTCTGTGACATTCCGGTGGGCACCTACACAGTGCAGGAACTGACAGCAGTGCCGGGCTGGGAGACATCCTACGACCCGACCAGCCGACAGCTTGAAGTAACGGCGGGCGATGCGCCGGGGCCCGACGCGACGATGACCATAGCCAACATGTATACAGTGATCGGCATAAGCGTGACGCCGTCGGAGATAGATTTCGGCGAGATCAGTCCCGGTACGACGCAACTCGGTTCTGCTATCACTGTGAGCAATACAGGAGGGGTGAGCATTGATGTCAGTGCCGAACTGGAGGCCGACACGGTGTACAATGATGGCGGAGACCTCTTCTACACCCAGGCCCTGAAGCTAAACGATGTCTTCAGCGACCATCACGGTACACCCACCGAGCTGGGGGCATGGACGGCCGAAGCCCTCGGACTCGAGGGCATAGCGCGGGACGGATTCGAAAACGTGACTACCGGGCTGGTATGCCCGGAGCCGATGTATGCGGAGACAGAGTACAACGGTACGCTCATTTTCTGGGCTGTGGCAACGGATGCCTGAGGCGAAATGGCGCGGGGTGGCCGGAGAGCCACCCTGCGCGCCCACGAAGGAGGTAACTGTAAGTGAGGAAGGGTATCGCCCTGGCGGCGGCCCTGGTCGTGCTCGGGCTCTGCGCCGCCCCGGTGGCCGCACAGTCGCTACAGGTAAGCCCGTCCTCGGTTCAGCTCGATGTGCCGGCCGAGGGCAGCAGCGAGGTGGAGTTCTACGTCTTCAACTTCGCCGGCGACCTCGAGATAAGCCTGGAGGACATACCGTTGACGGTGTCACCCGAGACGGTCTCGGTCAACGCCACGGGCGGCAGCAGTAGGGTAGTGCTGACACTCTATGGCGATGAGACGAGCGGCACAGAGACTTACCGTGGCTACATAAGGTTTCTGTCCAGGACCGGCGGCATGGTGGCTACGGGCATAAAGGTCAGGGCTACCGTGAATCACATGGCGGAGGACGAGCCATCTCCGGCCATGTCCCTATACCTGATAATTTGCATTGCCGTCGCTGTGGTTGTAGCAGCAGGTCTCGTAGTGAGGAGCAGGCGCAGATCTCGCCGGGCGTTGGCTTAGGCCCGGTTGTCACGCTGCCGGGGCCACTGCCCGCCTGATCATAATCGGATTTGCCGCCAGCGGGATTGGCTATCACCGTGTAGCGACCGACGGCGACTATGCCATCACGGCTATCTTCAGGCCAGGGGAGCTACTGCATCATCACGACCCGGGGCACCGGCAATGGCCGCCTGAAAACCGGGCTGGCAAGTATCTACTTCACCCGTTCCAGCACCCGGGGCATGACCTCGCCGGCCTTGCCTTGAATGCACACCACCGCCTCGTGGTCGAGCGGGGTGGGAGTCAGATTTACGATCGCCAATCTGGCCCCGGCCTCCCTGGCGTAGGCTGGTACGTAGGCAGCAGGGTAGACTACAAGGGCGGAACCGATGACTATGCAGAGGTCGCACCTCTGCGCCCGGCGGGTCGCTTCCCGCAGTGTCACAACCGGCAGTGCTTCTCCGAACAGCACCGCGTCAGGTTTCAGGATGCCGCGACAACCAGGGCAATCGGGAATGTCCAGGCCTACCTGGAACTTCTGCACCATCTCAGGCATGGGGAAGCGACTGCGACAGCCCAGACATACCACGCGCTGCATATTGCCATGAAGCTCGAACACCCTGTCGTCAGGGACTCCGGCCTTCTGATGCAGGTTGTCGATGTTTTGAGTTATGACGCAGTCCAGTTTTCCAGACCGGTGAAGCTCGGCGATGGCGTAGTGGGCGGAATTCGGTTCAGCATCCGCGAGCAGGCCCCCTTCGGAGGACATCTGCCAGAAGGCCCTGCGAGCAGCGGGGCTGCTCACGAACCTCTGAATCGTGAAATCCTCGGGGTCGTATCTGCTCCAGATTCCTCCCGGGCTGCGGAAATCGGGTATGCCCGATTCAGTGCTGACCCCGGCCCCTGTGAATACGACGGTCCTCTCAGACTCTGTTACAAGCTGCGCCAGTTCCTGTATCTGGTCCGTCATGCTGGTCCCTCGCGGCCGGACTAGCCGGTGATGGCCCTTACCACCCTGTCGATACCGCCGGGGTCGGGGAACACCTCTATGTCGGCCCGCGGGAAATGGGTGTTGATCAAGGCGGTCACCGTGTCCGCTTGTCCCTGGCCTATCTCCAGGAGAAAACCGGCTCCGCGATTCAGTCTGCCCGGCATCTGTTCCAGTATGTGTCTGATCTTGTCGAGGCCGTCCTCGCCGCCAGCCAGCGCTATCTCGGGCTCGAAAGCCCTGATCTCCGGGCTCAATCCCTCAAACTCGCCGTTCCTGACGTAGGGCAGGTTGGCTACCACCATGTCCACAGGCTCGGGCAGAGGTTCGAGCAAGCTACCCTGTAGAAGCTCGATCCGGCCACTGACTGCGTGGCGCCGGCAATTCGCCTCGGCGACCCGAAGGGCCGGGGCTGACACATCTGTAGCGAAGACCCGTGCTTGCGGCAAGGCCAGGGCCAGGCTGACGGCAACGGCTCCGCAGCCGGTGCCGATATCGGCTACTGCGATTTGACCCTGCGCACGTGACCTCCGCCGCGCGAGTTCCAGGGCCTTCTCCACCAGGAGCTCCGTCTCGGGCCGCGGTATCAGGGTGTGACAATTCACATAGAGGTCGATGCCGTAGAATCCGCATTTCCCCAGAATGTAGGCGGTGGGCTCGCGGTCAAGACGACGTCCTACAAGACCCAGCAGGCGATCGGACTCTACTGAGGTCAGGCTCCTGTCGGGCTCTGTGTAGAGCTGTGTCCTGGACATGCCCAGGACATGGCCGAGCAGAAGCTCAGCCTCGATAGAGGCATCGGGAATTCCTGCCCGGTGTAGCGTCTGGCCGGTCGATCGTAAGGCCTGATTCAAGGTCATGCAACAGCCGCCTCCAGTTCTGTGCCCTCTTCTCCGGCGGTCAGGGCCTCAATGATCTCGTCCAGGTCTCCATCCAGGATCTGCTGAAGGTTGTGGAAACTCGAGCCGATGCGGTGATCGGTAACCCGGTTCTGGGAGTAGTTGTATGTGCGAATTTTCTCTGCCCGCTGACCGCCGCCTACCTGCATCCGTCGCTCCTTGTCGATGCTCTCAGACTGCTTCCGTTGTTCGACGTCGAGCAACCTGGCACGCAGCACCGCCATGGCCTTCATCCTGTTTCTGATCTGAGACCTGTCATCCTGACACGAAGCTGTTACGCCTGTCGGTAAGTGCGTGATGCGGACCGCAGTGGTCACCTTGTTCACGTTCTGGCCGCCGGCACCGCTGCTGTGGAAGAACTCCATCTTGAGGTCATCGGGGCTGATATTGAGCTCGATCTCTTCCGCCTCGGGCAGAACCGCCACAGTGGCCGTCGAAGTGTGAATCCGTCCCGAAGCTTCAGTGGTCGGCACCCGTTGCACCCGGTGCACACCGCGCTCGTGCTTGAAGCGACTGAAGGCACCTTTGCCATTCACCTCGAAGATCAGCTCCCTGAAACCCCCGATCTCACTCTGACTGCTGTCGATGACCTCCACCTCCCAGCCTTTGGCCTGCGCATATCGACTATACATGCGGAACAGGTCTGCTGCAAACAGCCCTGCCTCCCCACCACCCGCGCCAGCCCTTATCTCGATGATGACATTCCTGTCATCATTCGGATCTCTGGGCATCAGCGAAAGCTTAAGGCCACGAATGAGTTCATCATGCTGCTGCCTCAGTCCATTCACCTCCTCCTTGATCAGGGCCGTCATATCCGCGTCAACGTGTGAATCGAGCAGAGCTTCAAGCTCTGTCAGTTCCTTGTTCAGGCGTTTGTATTGCCTGTAGGCATCGACAACATCCGCGAGCGCAACCTTCTCCTTGTTCAGCTCCTGCAGCCGCTTGTAGTCGGTAGCCGTATCCTCCCGGGCGAGGAGCCGGCTAAGTTCCTCATAGCGCCGTTCAATCAACTCCAGTTTCTCAAACATCCTGGATACTATTATAATGGAGCGGCACGGCTTGCTCAAATTCGAGTTTCTTGTGGTGACACCGGGAACTGGTAGGTGTTCCCGCATTCTTCGCGTTGCTCAGAAAGACAGGTGGCTGAGGACTCAAGATGATGATAGGCAGCGGGGTCGGGATTGGCAGGGCGAAGGACTCCTGATGCCTGACGCTCAACGGACCGGGTTGACCCCGCTGCTAAGCTGCACACACCCGGACTAGCGAACTAGCATGAAACTGGCGCCGGACTGCTACGAGTGCCTGCACAGGCTGATCCATCAGGCTGCGGAGTTGGCCACAGATGATGCCCCTCTGAGGCAAACTGCAATACAAGAAGCGACAGGGATACTGGATGATGAATTCTCCTATGACCAACTATCGATAGTGATCGCTACCAGGATTCACAGGGCGATAAGAGAAGTCACCCGGAATTCCGACCCCTATAGGGCAATGAAGGAACAGGAGATGAAGCTGGCCGGAGAACTGCATCCTGAACTCTCATTGAACACCGAACAGGCGGGCCAGGATGAGCTTCGCGGCTGCATCAAGCTGGCTGCGGCTGCCAACTCCATTGACTTCTTCAGGGAGACTCATTCCGCCGAGCAGGACATCAGAAACCCGATCAGCTTTGCAGTGGACGACTCGGTACCACTTGAGGCAAAGCTCAGAGACGCCGACAGGGTTCTGTATCTGGCTGACAACGCCGGCGAAGTGTATTTTGACCTGCCTCTGGTCAGGTTGATGAGACGGTCTGCACAGGTCATCTATGTGGTCAAACCGTCGCCGGTCCAGAACGATCTAACCCTGGAAGATGTGGCTCGAAGCGGCCTGAAAGGCGAACTCGTCCAGGTCATGAGCACCGGCATCGCCTCGCCGGGGGTAATCCTGTCTCTGGCTTCAGCCCGATTCAGATGGGAATTCGAGTCGGCCGACCTCATATTCGCCAAAGGAATGGGGCACTATGAGGCATTATCCGAGCTGCCCCCAGAAGGAAGGATTTTCTACTGCCTGCGGGCCAAGTGCAGACCGGTGGCGGACTCGTTGGGGGTTCCCCTGAATAGCTATGTAGCCATGTTGCGATGATTCAGGTCGGCGTGGGCCATGCAGGAGCGTCTCAGAGAGGGCTGAGAAGCCCTGCAAAGGGCCCGAACTGGGCGATGAGCAATATTACACCTTCGCCCGTATTCAGATGGCTGGGTTCTGTGACTGTGCTTTTGCTGTATAATGGGCGCTACTGATGAGACGACCGACCAGGCGTGAAGCTCTGATAGGCGGTATATCTGTAGCCATTACCATAGCCTTGTCGGTCTTTATCATACTGCATAGAGAGTACCTCTACGAGATTCGGCGCTGGGGTTACGTCGGCTGCTTTGTTATCAGTGTACTCACCAACGGGACCTTCATTCTGCCTGGCTTCGGCATCGTTTTCACGTTTACGCTGGGAGGCGTGCTGAATCCTGCCGTAGTCGGGGCGGTAGCCGGAATCGGCGAAGCTGTCGGTGCTATCGGCGCTTATCTCACCGGATACGCAGGCAGGGGTCTCATCCGCGATAGCAACAGCGGTCTTTATCTTCGTCTCAGTAATCTGGTTGACCGCCACGGCTCGAAGGCCATCTTCTTCGTCTCCGCCGTGTTGAGCCCTCTCTTCTATCCCTTTGCGGTGCTCCTGGGCACGCTTCGATTTGGTTGGGTCAGATTCTTCCTGGCTACTTGGGCAGGCAGGACGGTGAAAAACATGATAATTGCCTATTTGGGATACTTCGGCCTGCGCTCCGTGCTGCAGTGGCTGGGCATGAACATCTAACTTGAGTTTGCCATGCTGTTCTGCTATATTCTTGAACACGGGGCTGTAGCTCAATCGGGAGAGCGTCTGACTGGCAGTCAGAAGGTAGTGGGTTCGAATCCCATCAGCTCCAC
>JACUUR010000107.1 GCA_014859205.1 Dehalococcoidia bacterium
AAGCCGAGTTCTGTACCCCGACCGAGTCGGGGTGGTGACCATCCATCTAGCCCTGGTGTTGCCATCAGGGTCAAGCGACCAACCCGAGGGCCTCGGCCGAGCACCTTAGCCTGCCCTGGAGTGTTGAAACTCCAGGGCAGTTCAGCCCTCTTATTCGGTCTTGCTCCGGGTGGGGTTTGTCCGGCCAACCAGTCTCCTGGTTGCCGGTGAGCTCTTACCTCGCCATTTCACCCTTACCCGCACCCCGACAAATCGGGGCCGCTGGCGGTATGTTTCTGTGGCACTTTCCGTAGGGTCTCCCCTCCTGGGCGTTACCCAGCACCCTGCTCGGTGGAGCTCGGACTTTCCTCCCCGGCGGATTGTGGCCAGGGCGGTCACCCGGTTTGCTCACCCAGGTCAATTCTATAGTCAAGTAGAACAAATGTCAAACTCATGAATCGATGAGACAGGACTTGCTCCCGTGATAAGGCCGAGCGGGACAGCTCCGACTCGCGTTCCTGATCTGGGCGCAAAACTGAGGTGATGGACGATACCGGCGGAGGCTATGGAGACGAATATTGACAATCCGCACGTAGTTGATACAATAGAGTCTAGGGCTAACACAGGTTTGGTGACCAGGTGTGCGCATCAGATAGCTTCGATGGTTCCGGCAATGCTCGGCCTGGCGTATGCAGGCAGCTCCAACGGACTATGTGGTTTGGCCATAGCGAAGGCTGCTCATGCGTACAGGATACCGTGCCGTTGCTTAGCGTAGTCGGATGCTCGATAAGGGCCTGGCGTGCGTCGCACTGGACGGCTGAACCATTCGGAGGTGAAACATGAAGACAGTGTTGAGGCGAAGACATCCCTATTCCATAGTAATCGGCATCCTCTGTATGGCGGTGGTCTTGATTGTACCGACGGCAGGTTGCGGGCTTACTGAGTTTGAGGTCACTTTCTCCAGCACCGCCGGTGGTTCGGTAACTTCTCCCGGCGAGGGGACCTTCTATTACCAGTTTGATGAGGAGGTCAGCCTGGTGGCGACCCCGGAGAGCGGCTATAGATTCGTGAGTTGGGGTGGTGGTGCTGCGCCCATCGCCGATGTCACCTCGGCCTCTACCACCATCACCAGCGTACAGGGTAATTACGAGATAAGGGCTAACTTCGAACTGGCGGGACCTGCCCAGTATACGCTGACCATCTCCAGCACCGCTGGTGGTTCGGTGACGAGTCCGGGCGAAGGGACGTTTACCAGTGAGCAAGGCACCGTGGTTGACCTGACGGCAAGCCCGGCCGCCGGCTACAGGTTTGTCAACTGGACCGGTAATGTGGGTACCGTCGCCAACTCCAGTGCCGCGTCGACTACCATCACCATGAATGGCAACTATTCCATCACAGCTAACTTCGAGGCTATTCCGGCCGACCAGTACAGCCTGACCATCTCCAGCACTGCCGGTGGTTCGGTAACGACTCCCGGTGAGGGGACTTTTGCCCGTGACCAGGGGGCCCAGGTTAGCCTGGTGGCGACCGCAGCCACCGGGTACCGGTTCGTCGACTGGACGGGCAACGTGGGCACGATCGCAAACGCCAATGCTGCCTCGACTACCATCACCATGAACGGCAACTACTCAATCACAGCCAACTTTGAGGCAGAGCCGGAAGACGGCGTTAACTTCCCGGATGCGAATCTTGAGGCTACGATCAGGACAGCGATCGGCAAACCCACGGGGCCGATCTTCCCTTCGGACCTTGAGGCGCTGATAGGCCTTGATGCCCGGGGCAAGAATATCGAGAATCTGACCGGGCTGGAGTACTGCATCAACCTTGAGGTGCTATTCCTTGTAGACAACCAGATAAGCAATCTCTCTCCTCTGGCCGGCCTGAGCAAGCTGGAGAGGCTCTTCCTGGGCTCCAACCAGATAAGCGACATATCGCCTCTGGCCGGTCTGACCAACCTGACAGAACTCGGTCTGTGGCACAATCAGATAACCACTGTCACTCATCTCAAAGACCTGACCAAACTGTCGCGGTTGATGCTTAGAGGTAACCAGATAAGCGATATTAGCCCCCTGGTGCAGAACGCGGGACTCGGCACCGGAGATTACGTCGACCTTCGGGACAACCCGCTGAGTTCGGCCTCCATTAACACTTACATACCCCAGCTTCAGGGCAGAGGAGTGGAGGTGGATTTCTAGGACTCGGATGGCTGGGGGTTGGGTGGGGCGATCCTGCAGTGCTTCAACCGGGGATCGCGAACGAGGGTTGCTGTCTGAGATATGGGGTCGAGTGAGTCGCCCGACCTCAATGTCCTCTATCATTAGAACGGGTCTGCCTGACAGAACTCATACGCTCGAGTACTGTGTCGCTGTTGGGCGTTCGTGGTTATCCAGGCCCTCAGGCAGCTTTCAACGAAGTCTGAAGTGCTGCCGGGCGACACATACACTGAGAGCAGAGGCTTTCCCGTCGAGGTCACTGCAGAGGTCGATGCTGAGGTTACGACAGAGGTCGAACCGACAGAGGCCGAGCTTGAGGCAATCGAGGCCGAAGACGAGCAGCCAGAGGTCGAGCCAGAGGCGGAAGAGCCGAAGCGCAGGCGCAGTCGTAGACGAACAGCTGTAGCAGTAGCCTGACCCTAACCCGTGAGAAACTATACCTAACCGAACGCTTGACCAAAGAGACAGAGAAGGCAAAACAGCCCTTCATAGGGGTTGCTTTGCCTTTTTCTGTGCCCTTTTCATGAGGATAGCCTGAGAGCTATCCTTTTTTTGTGCCCAGAACAGCCGTCGGTATCGTGGTGCTGGTGCGGAATCCCGGGCCCGATAGCGCCATAGGGCCGAACTGCACGATGGAGAGTTGGTGAACAGCTACGACCGCCTGGCCTCTTCGACCCCGGGCTGACCGATAACACTCGGAGAGGATTTCAGGGGCAATCACCAAAGCTAAAACTCGCTTTTCAAATCATCTGAGGCGATTTCTGACCACCTCCGGGCCCGGGTGGATGGAAGGTGTGGCCTGCCACAAGGAAACGGCTGGACCCGGCCGGCTCGATAGGATCGTGCTCGCTGCCTGAACTCCGGCAGCGATTGACATCGTGCAGTCGAATAGCCTACTATCTCGCTCGCAGAAAGGAGGGTCGAATGCAAGCATACTGTATGAAGTGCCGGGCCAAGAAAGAGATCAAGAACCCCAAGAGCATTGTCATGAAGAACAAGAGACCGGCAATCCAGGGCGTATGCCCGACCTGTGGCACCAAGGTATTCAGAATCGGCAAGTAGGGCT
>JACUUR010000028.1 GCA_014859205.1 Dehalococcoidia bacterium
AAGCGCTGAGTTCCAGAGACCGAACCAGTTCCAGAGCACAGTCTGAAGTGGTAGGACACCGGGTACTCTCTGGCATTCGGAGCCCTATGTTCAGGGGTTGACTGTGAAATATCTCGCAGGGTACAGTCTTATCTTGATATCTAAAGGCCTCTATCCCCGGTTTGGCGTTGGTCTGCTGTAGACCATCGGCTGATAGGTCTTGTTTGTGCAGTTGCGAGCGTGGCCCGGCCGTAACTACAGTATGAGCTCAGGCGACAATGGGAAAGGTGATATGAGACACCAATTTGGCCGGCGGCTCGGGTTAGACATTGCCTACCGCGGCAGCACGAACTCCGCACAGACTCCGAGTATCAGCGTCCGCAAAGTGACGCTCTATTGAACCGCGTTGCATCTCTCGTGATATAGCTTGGCCTGGTGTACAAACGCCTCTATCCTTGTCCTTGCGTTGGTCTGCTGTAGCCCGTCATACATCATGTTGAGGACGGGAATACGGTTGTGGTCGTGCTGTATCCCTCTGTAAATGGCAGTGGATACAGTGCCATAAAGGCAGTTCAAGATGATGAGATTGGCTATACCACTGCAGCCCCGCACAGCATAGTTTTTTGCCTTGGCCACATTCACAGTTATTACCGGGTCTATATCATCGCTTACATAAGGTGCTGCAAGCGTGACCATATCCTCGACGCCGGGGATCCTGCAATCTCGAAGGTCGTTCTTCATCGTCTCCTCAACCTTTCTCTTCCAGTGCATAAGCGGAAACCTTCTGAGATAACAGTGGAGGGCGGGCAGATATCTTCCCCTCGAAAGGTGAGTTTGCGGGTATACCTCATTGAAATATACCAGGTAATCTGTAGTGGTCGGCCCCAGCCTCACTTCGGCGCCCAGTGACTCGAACTCCCTGATTATGCCGCTGTTGGCCCAAGAGTTCATGCAGGTATAGAACTCTCCCACGACACCTATGATCGCTCTATCTTCACGTTTGACTGGGATCTCATCCATGGCAGCCGTTGAGCGGTCCAAAGCCCGCCAGAAATCCCCGTTGATAATGCCAGAGGCTATCTCCTCCATGGCTTGTGCATAGACGCTGTCACTCTCTCCTTTGTTTGTTTCATAAGGGCGAATGTGAAGTAGCTTCTTCGATAAGACATCCGTCGCCAGCCAACCTTTCCATATGGCCTCCCCCCACTTCAGTCCAAATAGCTCTGTGCATTCATCATGCCGGATGGAGGTAACCGGGGCGATCACAGGAATATGCTCCAGACCTAATCTCTTGAGCACCAGTTTGTGGGACAAGGCATATTGGGTCAACCTGCAGGAACCATCGAAGTTAAGCATCATAAACGCTGCCCTATCGGGATCAAAACCCTCTAGCTGAGTCATCCTGACCAGATCCCCCGTGGTGAGCAGATAGGGATGGCACTCCTTGCCGGAGACGTATCTTCTGCCTATCTCCTCCGTAAGTCTATCAGGCTGGGGCAGAACCCGGGCGTCCAGACCCACGGAGTTGAGAGCAGCAGCCCATACGACGGAGTGCTCAGAGATGTAGGGTATGTAGATGGTGCGGTTCAGTTCCCTGACTGTCTTTGCCGGCCTGAAGATGCTTATGCCTCCAGACGGTCTGATAACACTGAGGCCTTCCTGCCTTTCCTCCTGCACCCGTGTTTTCGGTCTGCCAAGGGTGTCAAGAAAGGCCTCTATCCTGGTCGTCATTCCGGCATCACCGCTGTGCTCATCTACCTCCAGAAGCAGATAAGGATCCTCTCCCATGGTTTCCTCGAGATACTTCCAGAAGAAAGCATCAGGGCCGCAGCCATAGTTGGTGATCATAACAGGGTTCAGGCTGGGGCTATTCTTAGCCATCATCACTGCCCGCAGCAGGTTCTGCTCATTCTTCCAGACCAAGTTGGAGTAATGAGGCGGGAGTTTGGCCCTGTCTAGCGGCAGCAGGTCAAAGGGGATGGCCAATACTCCTAGATGGCGCAGCTTCTTGGCAATATTCAGATTCAGTTGCAGGTCATGAACGTTGTAGGGCTTTCCTATCACCACCACGGCTTCATTATCCTTGGTAAGGGCCTCAAGAATCTGTTGACCCCTTTCTTGACGCATCCTTTCGAATTCTTCCTGAGCCCTAAGCGCAGCGCTTACCGCTGAGGCGATTCTGCTGGTCTCATTCTCAAATTCCCTGCCTATCCTCTCCATCTGCCTCCTCAGGTTCTTCTTCCCCTTTGCCATGAATATGCTGGGGCTTATGATTCTTACCTTGTCTTTGAAAGTGGGTCTGAGCATGAAAGGGATCCCCTGGATCAGGGGGCAATTGTAGCTCCGGTCTACATCATCACTGTTCTTCTCCAGGTCAATAACGCTGGGCAAGAATATGCGGTCAACACCTTTTTCAACGAGATCTGCCACATGTCCATGGGCAACCTTCACCGGATAGCAGGTTTCAGCTAGAACCCCCTGAAGCCCCCTATGAATCAGCCTCGTGTTAGTCTTATCGGAGAGCACCACTCTGATTCCCAACTCCCCAAAGAAAGTAGCCCACAGTGGGAACTGCTCAAAGAACATGAGCATCCGCGGAATGCCTATTACAGGAGAATTCGGGGCGAATCCATCCTCCCTGTAATAGCGCATAAGCATTTCCTCTCTCTCCTTGAAGAGATCGGGGAGAACCTGGGCGAGAGGTTTCGCCTGCCCATGCTCATATCTGTCACAAATACCGCCGTAGAAGGATCTCAGTTCACCTCCCACGGATATCTTCCTTATCTGGCAGTGGTTGGGGCAATGCTGGCATTCAAAGGACGTGACCTCATATTCGCGGGCGGTAAGGTCAAACCCGGCGAAACCGCTTTTTCCATTCCCGCTTTTCGTCTCCATGGCGATCAGCGCAGCACCTATGGCACCAGTTACATTGTAGTTGTGCGGGACCGCGATCTTCTTTCCCAGGATATTCTCGAAAGCAGCCACCACACTCTTGTTGCCGGCTACGCCTCCCTGGAAGTATATCCTCTCGCCAATCTTCTTGTTCCCCACCACCTTTTCAATGTAATTGTTGGCAACTGAATAGGAGAGCCCCGCCAAGAGATCGACTTTCGGCGCTCCGGCCTGCTGGTGGTGTATCAGATCAGATTCCATGAAAACGGAGCACCGGGTCCCCAGATCACTAGGAGCTTTCGAATCAAAAGCAAGTCTGCTGAACTCCTCCTCGACACTTACGTCCAACCTGTCAGCCTGTTCCTGGAGAAACGACCCGGTTCCTGCCGCACAGACCTTGTTCATGTCAAAGTCGACCACTGCACCGTTGTTCAGGCGGATGTACTTTGAATCCTGCCCACCGATTTCAAATATGGTGTCGACGGTCTTATCCATGTCTACTGTGGCCCTAGCTTGAGCAGTAATCTCATTCACTACTGCATCAGCACCAACGAAGTCTCCTGCAAAATAACGCGCACTGCCAGTGGTCACCACAGCTTGGACTTCAGCGAGGTCCTCAATGTCATGTCCGATTTCTGCCAGCCCCTTCCTAACCGACCCGATGGGGTCGCCCTCGGTCATGATATACTTCGCCGCCAGCAGCCTCTTGTTCTCATCCAGAACAACGATATTTGTACTCACAGCGCCGACGTCGATCCCCATGTACGCCTTGTGCTTCTGCTGCTCTCTGGAAATGGGGCATTCATCCACAGGAGCAGAACCATCCCTGTTGTAGATCAGCCTCGCTAGATGCCTTGCCCCAGATTCATTGGCCTTCTTGGCAAGATAGCGGCTCAGGGCTTCCCCGGCGGCTTCGAGTTTGACAGGTGTGTCACCGTATCTCTCCGATGCCATGACTGCTGCTCCGAAAGCTCCCATGACCTTGAAATGCTGGGGGATAATCAACTCCCCCCGCTTCAGCTCTAGCAGTTCCTCAAAAGCCCTAACCACTCCCTTATTGGCGGCGACGCCGCCTTGAAAGGCTACTGGCTTCAGGAACCTCCTGCCTTTACCCAAATTGCTCACGTAGTTTCTGGCCAGGGCGTAACAGAGCCCCGCTACTATTTCTTTCTGTGATGTCCCCTCCTGCTGCAGATGAACCATGTCAGACTTGGCAAACACACTGCACCTTCCTGCAATGGTCGCCGGCCTTTCAGCACTGGTGGCCAGACTGCTGAACTCATCTATGGAAATCCCCAGCCGATATGCCTGCTGATCAAGGAAAGAGCCAGTTCCAGCAGCGCATATCTCATTGAGGGCATGGTCAATGATGACCGACCTTCCGCTCTGTTCATCCCACTCAAGCAGAATCAGCTTCGAGTCCTGGCCCCCAATCTCGATAACTGTTCTAACCCCAGGATGGAAGTATGCGATAGCCCTTGCCTGAGTGATGATCTCATTCTCTCTATCTACACCCATGACATCAGCTATGAGGTTGCGTCCGCTGCCCGTGCATACAGCGCCACGTAGTTCAGGAAAATCCCTCTCGAGACTCTCCAAAGCATCGATCAGCACCGGAATAGGTTGCCCCCTTGTCCTCTCATAGAGGCTCTGGAGCAGATGGAATTGCTCATCGATAATGACGATATTCAGGCTGACCGAGCCTACGTCTATTCCCATAAAGGTGTTGCTTTGGCCTGTCATTGCGATCCCACGATCCTTGTCTTAACTGCCAGCGCAATCTCGTCTAAGGCCTTCTTGCCACCCTGGCGCGCCAGCCATGTTAGAGCCCCTGAGACGTTACCCCCAAGAGCAGCCCTTGTCTTGCCATTTGCAGGTTCCAGACAACAGAAGCGTGCCAAGTTGGTGACCAGGGCTTTCCCTTGAATGACCGCACTGCGTGCCGGAACAAACTCAGCAATCGTCATCAGCAATGTAACTGTGAGCCCGCTCACCTTAGCTGTGAGAGCCTACAGTCAAAGGCCCTTTGGAGAGTCTCACGACCTTCCTGATGGATGGCATCCACCGGGGCCACCCCTCAGGTCTATCTATCAGCGCACAGACTCTCTGGATAGGGGCATTGATGCCGATGCTGCTCTCAAACCTCACGCCCTTGGAGTCCCCCTCCCCAGTATGATACAGCATTGTGGCTGACTGCACAATCTGACGGGAACGGTCGATACAGGCATCAGGCATCGACTGTGCCGATTTCGGTGTAGGCCCACACAACCACAGGCGTGAGAAGAGACGAATCGAGACGAGGAGGGCGACGGTTCACCGGTCTCGCGGCGGATCCAGACACCCCGGTGATTATGTCGTCTGCAGGATCCCGTTTCGCGACGCGATCACCGAGATCCTCTGTCCCCGCCGTCGTGGTTATCCGAACTGCCGCGATGAGCGACCCCCCACCGGAGGGCGGCAACCGCTGCCCAGGTCGCCAGCAGCAGCACCGTCATCACCCAGAAGGGCAGCGATAGCTCCAGCTGTAAGAAAGCTAGAGCCAAGGCTGCTCCGGCTCCTGCCAGGCCGAATGACCTCAGCAATAACCCCTGCCAGACCTTGGTCCGATCTCGGATTTCATCTGCCTGTCTCAGCCAGAGGGACAGGCCGGCGGCGTCCCAAGCTACAAGCGCGAGTGCTACTGCGGCCAGCGCGGGGTAGAAGGCCGCGGACAGCGTTGCCCATACTCCCAGCCCGATCAGGGCGAGAAAACCTACAGCAACTGCCCCGGGGCGACTGCGCGCCACTCCTGCTATCCATAAAGCGGGAAAGACGAGCAGCAGCAGAGTCCAGGGGAATCCCCGGGCCGCCACCGGAGCCCAGGCCAGGCCGAATGCCCACAGGTACCCGATGATGGCCGGGATCACATGCGCCTCCCCCAGGCAGCCTTCACCAGCGGCCTCAGTGGACAATCCGGGTCCCAGGCCGCCAACCGCACCCCGGCGGACATGATGATCTGCAGCATGAGTTCCCGTTCCAGGGCCAGAAAGCGTCTGGCCAGCCCCTCCGGAGTCTGTTCGGCCTTCCCTAACAAGGATACGGCCGGCACCAGGGCTAGCACGTCGTAGCCACGGGCCCGAAGCATCCCCAGCGCCTGCTCGTCCCCCGGCGCGAACGGGGAGACGACGATGATTGAAGAGCCGCCGGGAAAGAGCCGCGCGGGAAGATTTCCCAGGTCGGCAAAGGCCTCGGAAAAACCCAACTGAGCTTTTGCAAGTCCCTGCAGGAGCCTCTCCCACTGCACTCGTCCGCCTCCTGAGAAAATCCACTCAAGACGCTCGCCATACAACAGCAGGCCGGTTCGGTGCCCGTCACGAATCACTGAGTCGCAGAGCGCAGCGCAGGCGCGCACAGCTTGGTCGAATAGCTCCCGACCCCCCATGCCTTGATAGACCCTGTCACGACCATCCAGGACCACTGTCACCTCGGCGGCCCGCTCCTCTTCGTAGAGGTTGACAACAGTTTGATGCCGCCTGGCCAGGGCCTTCCAGTTGAGACGCCGGAGGTCGTCACCCGGGATGTAAGGCCTGGTGGCAAAGAACTGTACTCCCACCCCACCCCGTCGTGACCCTGCCGTTCCTGGAACCGACAGGGTCCGGTGGGGGAAGAGCCCCACACGTCCGATCACCTCATAGCGGGGCAGTACCCAGAGTGGCGAGCGACAGGGCAGATTGCCCTCCCAGGTTACAAAGCCAAGCAGGTCTCGCACGCAGATACTCACCTGCTCCAGAGGAAAGTAGCCCCGGTGCGGACGGGCCGTATACGAAAGCAGCAGCGATTGATCATCGGAGACCCTCTCCGCTAGGCTAACCGGCCCTTCGATCCTCTGCTCGGCAAGCGCCACATCCTCGGTAACCAGCGCCAAATCGAGGCCTTCGCCGTGCTTCTGCACCACGAGCTCGACATCCACACTGTCGCCTTCGTGGATGCGGTGGCTGGAGAGGGAGCGCCGAGCCGACAGATCACGACCCTGCTTGAGCAAGACCATGCCGAAGATGACGTGTACGACTATGGGGAGGGCGAGCAGGAGCACTGCAGGACTGGCCAGAATGAGTCCAGTGATCAGCACGAGCGCCAGCAGCCCCAGCTCGGCACCTAGCTTCTGGTCGCCCCCCATCGCTCCGCCTTAGGCACAGGAACCCTGTCCAGGGTACCCTGTATCACCTGCTCGGGCTTGGTTTGCTGCTGCCATAGCTCGGGCCTGATGATCAACCGGTGAACCAGGGCCGGGACGGCTACCTGCTTGATATCATCAGGAATGACATAATCACGCCCCTCCATGGCTGCCCGCGCGCGGGACAGGAGCAGGAGCGCCAACGTTCCCCGCGGGCTGGCTCCCACCTCCACCGAAGCGTGGTCCCGCGTGGCCTCGGTCAGGCGGGCCATATACTCCAGCAGGTCAGGATCGACATGAACGTCCTCCACGGCAGCGCGCATCTCCAGCAACTCCTCGGCACAGGTAACCGGCTTCAGTGTCTCTTCCGGCGCCCGGCGGGTGATTCGGCGGGAGAGAATTTCCACCTCGTCCGAGCGTGCCGGATAGCCGAATCGCGCCCGGATCAGGAACCGGTCGAGCTGGGCTTCGGGGAGAGCGAAGGTTCCTTCATACTCGATAGGGTTCTGGGTGGCCAGCACCATGAACGGCTGAGGAAGAGGGTGTGTCTCGCCCTCCAGAGTGACCTGCCCCTCCTGCATCGCCTCGAGGAGCGCCGATTGGGTTCGGGGGGTGGCCCGGTTGATCTCGTCGGCCAGGATGATCTGAGCGAAGATCGGGCCTGGCCGGAGTTCGAACTCCTCCTTCTCGCGGCGCAGTATATAGGTTCCCACGACATCCGCCGGCAGAAGGTCCGGCGTAAACTGGATGCGCTTGAAGCTGAGGCCCAGCACCCGGGCGAATGAGCGAGCGGTCAGTGTCTTGGCCAAGCCGGGGTAGTCCTCCAGCAATACATGACCACCAGCGAGCAGGCTCATCAGGATGAGGCTCAGGGCGTGGCGCTTGCCGACCACCGCTCGCTCGATCTCCGCCAGAATGTCGTCACCGCGGTCTGCTACGTCAGTTAGGTTCAGGGGTGCCTCCCCGCGCATAGCGCTCCAGGGCATTCAGGGCATGCGCCAGCGCATCAGCATAGCCCTGGTTATTGATCGCCTCTAACTTCGACTCCGGCGGCAGCACTGCTGCCACCCGCGGGTGCCCAGGCCAGCGACCGACGCGTACCTCTTCCCGTGCCTGGTCCAGATCGATACCTTCGCGTAGCGCGCATAGTCCTGCTGCCGTCCCGCGCAGGCGACGTCCCAGGACATCCCGTGCCCAAAGAGAGGTCTCTCCTAATAGGATGAGTTGTGTCAGGCGTTCAATCTGGGTTCGAGAGTGTGAGTACAGAGGTGCGGGCTCCCGTCTCTCTCGGCGCGGCCCACGGCCCAACGAGAAGGCAACAATGAAACCGAGAACGGCTAAGAGGCCCCATATGAACTGCTGGGGAACAGAGTTCACCAGCCGCCATAACTGAACCAGTGGCTCGCCCAGTAAGGCAAGCACCGGGCCCCGCAGAGCCAAGACGAGCAACACAGCTGCGACCGGAAGGGCCAGCACCTTCGCTAGCTTAAGCAACACCGTAGGCCTCCTCGATCGCTGCCAGGGCAGCGAGGGCCCGCTCCCGACGGGGTGCATCGGCCTTAGCACCGTAGCGGACCTCCTCAAACAGCCTGGTGAGCTCGGCGATGGCTTCGTGGCGCACTCCCCACCTTGCCAGAAGCTGTGTCAACTCCCTGGGAGTGAACGCCGGGGCAGATCCCCCGGCTCTCCCCGCCACGATCTCGGCCATCCGGGCCCAGCACCGAATCACGACCTCCTCCGCCGAGAGCCCTGCCCGTAGGTCGGCGGCTGCCTGAGCAGCTACCTGCCGCAACTCCTCCTCCTCCTCTCTCTTCCGGTATCGCCGTGCCGCCTGCCGGGCCAGCCACCAACCCAGCAAGACCAGTGGCACCGCCAGAGCGACAGCGGCCAGATACGTCACCCAATCGGGTAGTGCCACGGGCTGCTGCTCTGTGCCGTCTGTAGCCCAGTCGTCCGGCGACGGAAGCGCGGGCACCAACTGCGCCGGCTGTCCGTTTTCAAACAACTCTTCCTGCTCGGCTGGCAACTCAGTTTGCCCGGGACGAAGGCCGAATACCGCCAGTAGCACCATCAACACGATCAGCAGCCTCAGCCGGAAAACTTCCTTGACAAGTTTCCGGCGGTAAACCACTGCTCCCAGGATCACGATCCCGAGAATAATCCAGGGTGTGAGGTCGAGGATGTGCCCCATCAGTGTGCGGGGGAAAGGCAGGATAAGGGACTCGCCGGGCGCAGGTTCGTCCAGTTCAGGCATGGGAAGCCCTGGCCGGAACTCCAGCGTCTGCAGTCCGGCGGCCAGCATGCCCAAGAGGGCCACCAGCGTCAGCCCCAGAACCAGTACTCGCCACCTGCTCATATTCACCAACCCATCTTCATCGTTCAGTCACAGGTGTGTAAGGCTTGCATATTCCCGCTGGAACTGCGCACCCTCTGGTGCCTCGTCGATTCGGCAGTCCACGGCGGAACAAGCTGCACTCGCCTCCGGCACCTGCCTGACTTCAATCAGCGGCAGAAGCAACAACAGACGCGGCTGCGGCGCAACCTTGCCCTTAGCGCTTCTCTCCCGCTCTTCTCTCATTATACACGCCGTTCGTCGCGTGTCAACATCTGCTGTCGACTGGATTGCGATCAGAAGGAGCCCCCGGTGACAGCAGGCGCGATCCAGTTGCGGGTGACAGACGGCTCACACGAAGTCAGGAGAGTTGCAGGCGCCTGGCAGCCGGGCCGGCAAGATCGACCTGAGCGACCTCACCCGCCTGGGTCACAGCTAAATCTGAAGCGCCACGTTACGATTAGACTTGAGTGTCTCAGGAGGAGACTGAGGGGCGCAGATCTAGTTCGCCACCCTCCGCGGTGGAGAGGAAGTCCAGTTCGGGTGGGCAGACGTCACCACGCTGGTTGGCTTCGAAGACATTACCACTGCCGGATATGCGGCCCCGGAAGATCAACCTGCTTGCCACGAAACAAGGGCGCTGAAACATGGCCACCCCGAATCCATTGTTGTCGACAATGGAATTCGTCTCCAGGACAGCCTCGGAGGAGCCCCAAAGAAGAATTCCTCCCTCGCCTGCATTCCGGGCAACGGTGCTATCGGTAATACTCACTTGACCAGCATCGGCCGCAGCAATCCCGTATCCATGGTTGCTCGAGACCGAGCATCCGGTAATCAGAGTCTGAGCGGCGCCGCCGACCACCACTCCTCCCCTCTCATTTCGCGTAATGTGACAATCCACCATCTCCGCTGACGAAGAATGCGAAAGATTGATCCCCTCGGTGTTTTCGGAGATGGTGCAGCCAACCAGCACTGCCCTGGCTCCGGCGGAGACTGCCACGCCTGTGGAGCCTCCACTGACGGTAGCTCCAGCCAGGCGAAGGTACGCTCCATCTACCAGGGATAAGGTAGGCAGTGCATTGCCTTTCGCCCTCAATGTGACCTGCCCCTGATCGGCTTCGATCAAGAGTGACTTTCCGATCGTCAGTCCAACTGTGTAACTGCCGGGCTCGAGCAGGAGTTCGCCACCAGGGAGCAGGGCATCGATCGCCTCTTGGAGAGAAGCATACCGATCATCCGGCCAACGGATCGCAGTTTCGCGGGGCTCCTTCAGGGGTATCCTCAACGAACCAGCCAGGTTCCCGCCCAGGTCGACCCCATTCTCACGAAACTCGTTGCCTTCACCGCGGATCTCCGTTGCCGACCAGGAAAAAAGCCCGTATCCCGAGTTGTACTTGATCAGGTTACCACTGATCTCCGCATCAGCCTGGCCCCAAACTCCGATACCCCGACTGTTAAAGGCGACAGTGGAACCCAAGACAGTGACCTCGGAGGCATTCTGGATTCTGATGCCGTCAAATCTGTTGCCAGAAACAGCGGAGCCAGTAATCTTCCCCTGGGCCCCATGCCTGAGTTCAACTCCATGCCAGTTCGACTGTACGTCGCTGTCGGTCAAGTCTAAATCAGCCGAGTCGTCTGCCCTTACCCCCTGGTCCCAATTGTTGGAGACATCGCTCCGCAGCAATTGTGCTGCACTCTGCCCGGTTAACCAGAGTCCATGCCCCTGGTTACTGGAGATCGAGCAATCGCTGAGCGCCACCCGGGCCTCGTCACGCAACCAGAAACCATGGCCCAAATTCCGGGATATCTCGCAGTCTACTAATACCGCCTCTGCAGAGCCAGCAATCCAGAACCCGGGCCCCAGGTTTCCCGATATTCTGGATGCGCTGATGCTGGCTCGAGCTGAGGCCGCCAAGACTACACCGCGGTGCCTGGCATCGGTGATAGTAGAGCCGCTGAGGGTGAGATAGGCCGAATCAGCGATCTCTATTCCATACGATCTCCCGGAGACGGCACAACCCATGATCTCCACCACGGCAGCTCCACTGACTGTAAATCCGCTGCCTCCGGCGTCCCCGGAAACACCGATACCCTTAAGCTTCACTTCAACCGGCTCGCCGTGCTGACCTGAGATTTGCACGACTGGCTGAAAGATCCGCGCCGCCCGAATGGTCGTCCTCGTTGCACCCTTTCCGACAAGGGTGAGGGGCTTATCAATAGCGACGTTCTCAGTCCATACGCCTCGGGCAAGACAGATAACAGTTCCTGGCTCCGCGGCGTCAATCGCCTCCTGGATCGATTCGCCGGGTCGTACGGTCGCGTAGCATTCGGGCTGCGTCGTGCGCCACGGACGAACAGAGAGCAGTCCGATCGCGACGGCGGCAATGCACAGAACCAGCAGAAGACGTTTCCAGCCAAGCTTTGAGCGTAACATTCAGAGAACATCTCTCCATGTCAGGGGAATTGCTACTCCCAATCATACCTGCACGCTACATACCGCTGCGGCAGCACTTGCCCGGCAGATGCCGCACAGTGCGCACAGGACGCCCGGTATGCGTGACCACCAAGCTGTGTGTGCAGGAGGTACAGGCCTTCTTCATCACTGGTTCCACTGGCTTCACCCTGTCAGATTCGCCGGTCGCCTTCCGCAAATCCGCCATCACCCTGAACATGTCTGCCCCCTCCCACCGCGATCTTTAAAGATTGTGGCCTGCTCATTCTTTTGATCAAGCCATTAAGGCCTCGATTCCGCGGCTACATTGAAGCACGATGCTAGATCGAGACTCCGCCGTCCACAACCAGAGTATGTCCTGTGACGTAGCTGGAAGCCTCAGAGGCCAGGAAGACCGCGGCTCCGACCATCTCGTCTGGTTCGCCTACACGGCGCATGGGAGTGAACATCATGGCGCCCTGCAGAATGTCGGGGTTGTCCCAGAGGGCCTGGCTGAATCGAGTCTTCGTCAGGCCCGGCGCGATGGCGTTCACCCTGATGTTATGCTGAGCGAACTGCTGCGCCATAACCTTGGTGGCCATAATCACCCCGGCCTTGCTTATGGAGTAGACGGGCAGAATGTCTGGGGTAATGCCTGCCACTGAAGTGATGTTGATGATGTTGCCGCCTCCCTGCTCTCTCATCAGTCTGGCAACCGCCTGGCTGAGAAAGAACAGCCCCTTCAGGTTGAGATTCATGACGGAATCCCAGGCCCGTTCCTCTACATCGATAGCCTGGTCCATGGTCGGGTTTGTGCCGGCGTTGTTCACCAGGATATCGATCCTGCCCAACTCCTCCTTTACCTTTGGCACCAGACTGCTGATTTCCTCCATCCTGCCCACGTGTGCTGCCACAGCCATTGACCTCCGCCCCGTCCCCCTTATCTCGGCGGCTACCTCCTCAAGGTCGGGCAGCTTGCGACTTGTGACGGCCACGTCGGCACCGAATCTGGCCAGACCCACCGCAATAGCCCTGCCGATGCCCCGGCTGCCACCGGTCACCAGGGCCACCTTTCCTGATAGTGAAAAAGCATCCGGCGAAATGTTCATCACTCACCTCCTGAAGAAGACTCATCAGCTGTAACGAACAGCCCGTTGCGAAGTATATACCACCCGTGCCGGCCTGAGCAATTGATAGAGGCCTGCCGGCTGCCGGCATGGCTTCGCGTGTAACAACTCCAGCCCGGTGCGCTTCGAGTTTGCCTGTCTCGAAGCCTTCGCCCCCGGAGTAGCATCGCCTGGACTACATCGGCAGGAAGCGGAATATAGTCTCATCGAACAGCCCCTTCTAACCGGCACTCAAGGCATAACTCTCGGCTAGCTTGAAATAGCCCTGGGCGACAGCCAGAACCCTCGTCTTCTCCTCTTCCGGGATATAAGAGTCGTCTAGTTTGAAGCTCTCCACCTTTCCCCGGACATAGGCCCGGTAGCACTTGTAGAACTGGAGTAGCTTCAGGAGTTCGTTGTCCTGCGATAGCTTCACATAGGTATCGACAAACTGCCGTGAGAGGTCAACTCGCTCGTAGCGGTCCAGGTCCATAGCCAGAAAGGCTAGCTCCGAAGCTACATCGCAGTATCTGAACCTGTCGTTAAACTCGATGCAGTCGTAAATACAGATATCGTCGGTGAAGCAAACATGAGCCGCATGAAGGTCGCCATGACAATCTCTTATTCTATGTTCCCGCACCCGTGCATCAAACAGGCCTGTGTTGCAGTTCATGAAGTTGCCGGTGTATCCTTTTATATTCTCGTATTGCCCGGGCGTTATCGACGTCCCCATGTATTTCTCAGTTTGGGCGAAGTTCTCATCAGTGTTCCGGCCTACCACCTCCAGGCTGCCGAAGGCGGCGATCTGCGGCCCTGTGGCAGCCTGCCGGTGAAAGCCTGTCAGCTTCTCGGCAACCCTCGCTATCATCTCTCCTGTTACTTGACTCTGCGGCAGAAGCACATCCATCATGCGTTCAGGGGGCAGCCTCTTCATTTTGACGGCATATTCCACGGCTTCGCCTGTGCCTTCGATGCGAAACACGCCCTGTTCCTCGCTAATAGGGACCACGGCCAGATAGACGGCAGGGCAGAGGCGTCTGTTCAGCTCCAGTTCCTGATGACAGAAGAAACGGCGTTTCTCCAGCGTACTGTAGTCGAGATAGCCCAGGTTGACCCCCTTCTTCACCTTGTAGACGAAGTCGCCGGCCAGGAAGACAAAGGACATCTGGGTCTGGGTCAGCTCGATCTCAGACGGTTGGTGCGTATAGGCCCCGGGCTCAACCAGGGCTTGTATCATTGCCGGCAGTGTGGACACCAGACTCTCGCGCTTGCTCAGGGCCTTTCCCATATGGCTGCCATGCCTTGCCCGCCACCGATACACATGGTTTCCAGTCCGTAATGCAGATCTCTGCGCGCCATATCGTGGATCATGGTAACTGCAATCCTCGCTCCCGTGCAGCCTATGGGATGACCCAGCGAGATGCCGCCGCCATGCGGGTTGATGTGATCAACATCCCAATCAAGCTCCTTCATGCACCCAAGCACCTGAGCTGCAAAGGCCTCGTTAAGCTCGATGACATCCAGATCCTTGTTGGAGAGCCCGGTATTCTTGAGTACCTTTCTCACCGCAGGCACCGGACCCAATCCCATGTAGTTCGGGTCTATCGCAGCTGAGGCCCAGGCTCTAAGAGTTGCCATAGGTCTGAGCCCCAGTTCTGCGGCCTTGTCTGCGGACATGAGCACCACCGCTGCCGCTGCATCATTGATCCCCGAAGAGTTGCCCGCAGTCACCGTTCCGTCTTTGCGAAACGCGGGCGCGAGCCTGGACATCTTCTCCATCGACGTGTCCATAGGTCGCTCATCGGTGTCAAAGACAATCGCCTCTCCTCTCTTCTGCGGAATGGATAAGGGGACTATCTCGTCCCTGAATAGGCCTTCGGTTATAGCCTTGCGCGCCCGCACATGGCTGAGGTAGCCTACCTCGTCCTGCTGCTGGCGGGTGAAGCCATATCTTCTGGCTATCTCCTCTGCAGTGTTACCCATATGGTACCCGTAGAATATCTCCCAGAGCCCGTCGTAGACCATCAGGTCGATCAGTTCTCCCCGGGCCCCGACATCCATGCGGTAGCCCCAGCGGGCCTTGGGCAGAATGTACGGGGCGTTGCTCATGCATTCCATGCCCCCGGCAACTACAACGTCCGCCTGGCCCAGCAGTATGGCTTCTGCCCCCAGAGTTATGGCCTTCAAGCCAGAGGCACAGACCTTGTTCACCGTGAAGGCAGGCGTCTCTTTGGGAACCCCGGCGTAGATACAGGCCTGGCGAGCCACGTTCTGCCCCTGCCCTCCCTGCAGAACATTGCCCATGATTACCTCGTCGACCTGAACGGGCTGCAGAGAAGAATCGTAATCGTAGTGCCTTTTCTCCAGCGCTATTACTCCCTCCGACTTAAGCGAGTCGGGGCCATGATCGAGCAACTCATCGCCGGACTGCGGCCTCAGCCCTGCCCGCTTAAGCGCTTCTCTGATCACCACCGCACCCAGCTCGACAGCGGACATATCCTTTAGAAGACCACCGAAGCCGCCGATCGCTGTCCTGGCGCCACTTACTGCAACTACCGTTTTCTGCATGCTTTTGCCTCCTTCTGTACGAGTCTCATCTCACCCGGCATCGGCATAGTTGGAGTATCGATAGCCGTGGGATCCCGGCCCGCGGTTCATGCCATATCAGACTGGTCTGAATGCCAGAAAGGTCATCGCGTCATCGGCTTCCCCGCGGTGTAAGAACTCCACTCGCAGGGGCGTACCGATTTTTATGGTCTCGGGTTTGCTCCCATCCACCCCCTCAACGCGGGCCACAACCCTGGCCCCCTCCTCAAGTTCCACCACCCCGGCAACATAGGGATGCTTCCTGTCGTAACCTTCCTTCATCATCAACGGGGGGCCTATGGCTATGCATGTGAAGGCAGCGAGCTTGCCTTCTCCTCTCATCTCGACCCACTGCATTTCACTGGCGTAGCACTTAGTGCAAATGGGGCGAGGAGGTACGGAGAGGGCGCCACACTGCCTGCACCTCGATCCCATCAGCTTGTCCTCGTTGAGGAACTGCTCATAAGAAATGTCGTTAAAGGGCCTATCTTCCATTCGCCTTGTCTCCTCTCCTATCTTCTTTCAAGGATGGTAAAGGTGCATGTGCCGCCCGTCCCGCCCAGATTATGGGCCGCCCCGACCCTCAGGTCCCTGATGGGCACCTGCCTCTCGCCGGCTTCACCCCGCAGTTGTTTCCAGATTTCCACGAGTTGTCCCGTGCCTGTGGCTCCCACGGGATGCCCCTTGCATTTGAGCCCTCCTGACGTGTTGATCGGCTTGGATCCATGCAATCCGGTCAGGCCTTCCTCTATGGCTTTGTATCCCTCTCCTGGCTTGAAGAAACCCAGGTCTTCGATATGAAGAATTTCCGCTATGGAGAAGCAGTCATGCACCTCTGCAATCTGAACGTCCTCGGGCCTGAGTCCTGCCACTTCATAGGCTTCCTGTGCGGCGTATCTGGTGGCCTCAAAGTAGGTCAGGTCTTCCTTGGCGTGTAAGCCTCTGCCGCTTCCCTGTCCTATGCCCACAACATATAGCGGGGCATCCGTGAAGCTTCTGGCCAGCTCCCCTGCTACCAGCAGCACACAGCTGGCTCCGTCGCTGATGGGGCAGCAATCATAGAGATGCATCGGCCAGGCGACCGCGGGATTGGCCTTTGGATCACGCAGGAATTCCTTCTCGTCTGTCCATTCGGGTACAGGCTCGCCCTTCCTCGTGGCACGCTCGATCTTCTGATCCATGATATCGCGGATGGAGACGTTGAACTGGGCCTTGGGGTTGAGACGCGCATTGTTGTGGCTCTTGATGGTGACGTTCATCAGATGCTCTCGGTTGGCTCCGTATCGGGAGAAGTAGGCAGTGGCGGTAGCACCAAACACGCCCGGGAAGGTGAATCCCGCCTTGACCTCGTAAGGAATGGCTGCCATGGCCAAACCTTCAGTGACTTCTTCCGTGTTACGCTTAGACATCTCCTCGAGACCGCCGACCAGAACCACATCGTAGAACCCAGAGGCGACAGCAAGAACCCCTTCTCTCAGGGCAAGTGCGCTCGAAGCACAGGCGCCCTCAGTCCGCGTTGCCGGTTTCGGCGTAAGGCCGACCAAATCCGAGATGATGGGGCCCCAGTGCCCCTGATGTATGAAGAAATCGTTGGTGAAATTCCCGAGATAGAGGGCGTCGATGTCTTGAGGGTCTATCCCTTTATCGACCGTGGAGCGCATTTCGTTGAAAGCCTCCGCGAACAGGTGCTTTGAGTCTTTGTCTTTGAACATGCCGAACCTCGACATGCCTGCGCCCACCAGGGCTACTTCTCTTCCCAGTTTTCTTGGCCTGCGCATTCTGCCTCCTACGTAGTGATTTGCAGCTTCCCCTCTATATCAAGGTGCCGTGCCGCGTCAGAGAATTATCTTGGGGCGGCAGCTACTACAGAAACCCGCCTCCTTAAGGTCGGTGTCGGCTAAGCTGTTGGAGAAGTGCATTATACACTTGCTGTTGGCACAGTGTCCAAGTCCGAAGGTATGTCCCAGTTCATGAACGATTTCCTTGGTGGCTCTTTCCAGTAACAGAGCTTCGTCCGCGGGCAAGCCGTAGTGCTCTTGTCTGAGTCGACACAGGGAGATGATTGCCCTTCCAGACTCCACGTCGGCTTCACCGAAAACGTAGTTGAGCCTGGGAACATACAGGTCGACATCCGTCACCCCGACTACCCGCTCCTCTCTATCTGCCCTCTGCAGTGAGGCGAGCAGCTTCGAGGAGCAGTATTGCCTCCTCTGGGGGTCGTAAGCCGGGGCCGGATCGCTGAGCCCTGGTCTGGTCTCGACCGGACAATGGAAGACGGCACCAACCCGATCCTTCAGTTCCCCCATCGTTGCGTCAGCTATGCTGCCGAGTGACTCGAGTATGACCTTCAATCGCTTTTTTGCGTATGCTCCTCCCCGGGTGTATCTCCGGATTTTACCACAGACTGAGTCGGTACAATACTGGACTTCGTGGCTAAGTAGTATAATTGTCAGGCATTATGAGGAGGACAGTTGAACTACAGCCAAGCAGAAGAGTATCTTAATAGTTTCGTCAACTACGAGCAGATTCCAGGCATAGGTTATGCTCAGCCCGACTACGACCTGAGTCACCTCCAGGCACTGCTGACACGTATGGGCGATCCTCAACTCGTGGCCAGGACGGTCCACATCGCTGGCACTAAGGGCAAAGGAAGCGTGGCGGCCATGGTGGCACAGGTGTTGAGCAGTTCGGGATACAGGACCGGGCTATATACCTCGCCTCACTTTCACACCCTGAGGGAGCGTATTCGCGTCGACGGTTGTCTGATCACTGAAGACGAGTTTGCCGCCGGGATGACAAAGCTTAAGCCCTTCGTTGAGGAAGTGACGCAGGAAGCTACCTTCCGGCCGCTCACCTATTTCGAGGCACTAACTGCACTGGCGTTTGCCCATTTCAAGGAGGAGCAGGTTGATTTTCAGGTACTTGAAGTGGGCCTGGGTGGCAGGCTTGATGCTACAAATGTAGCCAGGCCCTTGGTCTGTGTTATCACTCCTATCAGCCTGGACCACACTCAGATACTGGGCAATAGCCTGCAGGCAATAGCCCGGGAAAAGGCCGGCATCCTCAAGCCCGGCTGTTGGCTGGTGCTTTCTCCCCAACCTGCAGAGGCAGCTTCGGTGATCGGTGCCATTTGTCGTGAACGCGATGTCAAGGTCGTTCAGGTGGGCACGGACGTCAAGTGGCATAAGACAGGCGGTGATCTTGATCATCAATCCCTGGTGGTCGAGGGCAGAACGAACACGTATGAGGTTAACGTACCCCTGCTGGGGGACTACCAGCTTGAGAATGCCTCCACCGCCATAGCTGCTTTGGAGGTGCTGACCTCCCATGGTTTTGACATCTCAACCGCTGCCATCGCTCACGGGCTGGCCCGGGTAAGGTGGCCGGGCAGATTCCACATCTTGAGGCACGATCCGACGGTGCTCGTTGACGGAGCCCATAATGTAGCTTCAATGAAGCGGTTGGTGGCCAATATCAAGGCGTATTTCAATGAAAAGCGGATTGTGGTTGTGTTCGGAACATCCTGTGACAAGGATATACCGGGAATCGTCGACGAGCTGGTTCGACTCCCTGCTCGAGTGGTGGTTACACAGGCATCGCATTCACGGTCAGCCCCCTCCTCGATTCTGGCAGCCGAGTTCAGTCAGCGGGGCATTGAGGTGGAGATCAGCGAGAACGTTCGCCGGGCTCTGGAGCAGTCTCTATCCAGGGCAGGGGAGAGAGACCTTATCTGCGTTACCGGCTCTCTATTTGTCGTAGCAGAAGCGCTGGACTATCTCTCTGAGAACTGAGCTTCCAGAGGGGAGGCAAGTGCTTCCTGGGGAAGCATGTTGCCCAGAATCTGCTGGAGAGCCATGGTGTGGCTGCATATCTGCCATTGGGAGAAGAAACTGCAGGTGCAGTGCCACTTCCCATCCGCATAGCTCAGTTCGTGGTCATCGTTCTTGCCACGAAAAACAGCGGTGAGGCCTGAGAGGGTAACGCGATCTGGCTCCTGAGCATACCTTTTGGCTTTTTCGATCTTCCCAATAAGGCTGGAGCGCATTGTTACGTCTTGCCTCCATTATACAGCAGGGCGCGACGAAAGTCCAACTCCTGTACTCACCC
>JACUUR010000108.1 GCA_014859205.1 Dehalococcoidia bacterium
GAGGATTCGAACCTCCGACCTCATGGTCCCAAACCATGCGCGCTAGCCGCTGCGCCACACCCCGTGCCTGACTTATCATTTTAGGCTGAAAGCCCGAGGACAGCAAATCCCACAGAACTCAACAGGAGGAAGTGCTTCTGCGTTGCGGCGCGATCAGGCATCCGACCGTAGTCATGCCGCTGAGCTGGCCGCATTGGCCTTGAGCCTGGCGTAGTCCTCGTTGACCCGCTGCTGGATCCTGGCTATGTCCTCATCCAGCAGATGACGGAACCGGCCCTGTGGCTTGAGGTACTCTTCAACCGGTTTGAGTTCAGGCCGGTCGACGTTCAGCTTGTAGCGGCCGTTCTCCACCTCGTAGAGCGGGAATATGCCCGTCTCTACGGCCAGCCGGCCCAGCTCAATAGCCAGGTCGCTGGCATGTCTCCAGCCGGTGGGGCAGGGAGAGAAGATATGGACATAGGCCGGCCCCTTGATCTCCGCGCCTTTCTTGACCTTGTTCATCAGATCAAAGGGATAGCTGGGACAGGCCGTAGCTGCGTAAGGTATGTTGTGGGCCACCGCGATCTTGACCAGGTCCTTCTTCCAGGTAACCTGCCCGATGCTGTGCTTACCCGGGGGCGCGGTGGTGGTGGAAGCTCCGTAAGGCGTGGCACTTGACCTCTGGATACCGGTATTCATGTAGGCTTCGTTATCGAAGCACAGATACAGGAAGTTGTGGTTCCTTTCGAACGCTCCTGACAAAGCCTGAAGTCCTATATCGCTTGTTCCTCCGTCGCCAGCTATGGCCACAAACTTGATGTCCCTCCCGGGTATCCTGCCCTTCTTCATCAAAATCGCCGACCCCGCTTCTACGCCCGAAATCGTGGCAGCCACATTCTCGAACAACGTATGTATCCAGGGAACCCTCCAGGAGGTGACAGGCAGTGGTGAGGTGCAGACCTCGATACACCCGGTGGCATTGGCGATGATGACATCCCTGCCCAGGGCCTTCAATGCCAGCCTCAATGCCAGCACCTCTCCGCAGCCGGTGCAGAAGCTATGCCCCTCGGCCAGAAACTCCTCCGTGGTGACAAGGTTCTTGCCGAACTTTATGGTTTTCTCGGTCATGCTCACCCCCTTATTCCGGTTACCTCGCCTCTTATGCCCACCGTCGCGAACAGCTCCTCCGAGCCCTCCGCCGCGATCTCCGTACCCCGGTCGATAACGTAATCGAAATCCTCTACTGCCATGTCCCTGCCACCCAAGCCACCCATGAAGCTCACGACCTTAGGCCTCTTGCTCTCGCCATACAAAGCTGACCTGATCTCAGAACACACCGCTCCTCCCGGCCCTCCGAAGGAGATACTGCGGTCGAACACGATAACGGTCTCGGCATTCCTCAACTCCCGGCGCAGCTCTGTAAACGGGAAGGGCCTCCAGAGACGCAAGTTGATCAGGCCCACGGATTCACCCTTGCTCTTCTTGACGTCTACGGCGATCTTGGCCGTTTCACTGAAGCTTCCCATCGTCAGCAGCAAGGTACTGGCTCCTTCTGCCGCATAGGGCTCCACGGGATGATAGTGGCGGCCGAATATGTCACCGAATTCAGCCAACCCTTTGACTATGACATCCTTAGACTTCCTGAACGCTATCTCCTGAGCAACCTTGGCTTCCGAGTAAATGTCGGGGGGCCCGAAAGCTCCATGGGTCATTGGTCTGTCAGGGTCCAGAGCAAAGGGATACTCAAACCGGGGCAGAAACCTATCCACTTCCTTTTGCTCCGGTAGCACAACCGGCTCTGTCACATGAGAAAGATGAAAGCCATCGAAATGGACCATTACCGGGAAGAGCACCTTGGGGTCCTCACCAACCCGAAAAGCCCACAGTGTCATATCGAATGCTTCCTGGTTGTTCTGGCAGAAGATTTGGATCCAGCCCGTATCCCTGACCGCCATGGCATCGGAATGGTCCCCCCAGATGCTCAATGGCGCCGACAAGGCTCTGTTGACCACCACCATGACCACGGGCAGCCGCATCGACGAGGCGACGTAAAGAACATTGTGCATATACTCCAGGCCGGGACCCGCAGTGGCGGTAAAGGTCCTGGCCCCTGCTGCCGCCGCTCCCAGACAAACGCTCATAGCTGAATGTTCAGACTCCACAGGTATATAGGCTGCATTCAGTTCACCGTCGGCCACCATCTCGGCAAGCCTCTCCGGAACATGTGTCTGCGGCGTTATGGGATAGGCAGCAATAAGATCGACGTCAGCCATTCGGGCCGCTTCCGAAGCGGCAAATGAAGCCTCCAGACCGATTCTCGTGCTCATTGTTCTTCCTCCTCTACCATGGTGATAGCGGCTTTGGGACAGGCCCTGGCGCAGATCCCGCAGCCTTTGCAGTAGGAGAGGTTAGTCTCATAGTAGCCATCCTCCCGAGGCTTTATGGCTGCATCAGGACAGTAGAGCCAGCACAGGCCACACTTATTGCACTTCTCTTGATCCGTTACCGGCCTCTGAGACCTCCAATCACCTGTTCTGCGTAGCTCGGCATTACCGGCTTCAGTGACCACATTGCCCACTTCCATATCTCTCCAGGTGAAATCAGATCCGGTCTTCAGCCTTTTGTCCGCCATTACTCACTCCTTTATAACAGTCTCCTGGTAAGCTCTCTTCATAGCCTCGATGTTGCCCTTGGCCCGCGCTCCAAACCGCTCCTGCAGTTGCTCGATCACAGACTCCGTCTTCACGGCCCCGGTCACCTTCAGCAGTGCGCCTATCATCGCGGTGTTGGTGATGGGCATCCCGATGGTCTCCGCGGCGATCTTCGTAGCGTTGACCGTAGCTACAGGCCACCTGTACCCGAACTCAGACTTGAGGTCGGCGGGCGATTTCCGGGAGTTGACAATGATAGTGCCGTGTTGCTTAAGTCCCGCGGTCACGTCAACTGCCCGCAACAGCTTCGGATCGAGCACGGCCACCAGATCAGGCTCATGGATAACGGTCCTGGTCTTGATGAACTCGTCGCTCACCCTCAGAAAAGCGATCACCGGGGCGCCTCTCCGCTCCGGTCCAAAGCTGGGGAAGGATTGTGCATATTTCCCCTCGCTTATAGCAGCACGGGCAACCAGTTCCGCGGAAGTCACCGCCCCCAGCCCTCCCCGACCGTGCCATCTCACCTCCAGGAGTTCAGTCATAGTGGAACACCTCCTAGCTGCAAACCGCCCCTGAAGGGACTCGAACCCTTGCACCTGGCTCCGGAGGCCAGTGCTCTATCCT
>JACUUR010000109.1 GCA_014859205.1 Dehalococcoidia bacterium
AGCGCCGGAATTTTCTTTGGTTTATTTGACCTCGAGCCCATTAAAGCCTATGCCGAAGCCAATCCGCCTGTATGGACAAGCGAAGCATTCAATGTCTGTCCTTATTGCGGAGTCGGATGCGGCATGATTGTCGGAAGCAATGACCTCGGCCAGATAACCTACGTCCAGGGCGACCCGGAAAACCCCAACAACGCGGGTTCTTTATGTTCCAAGGGTATGGGCGCCGGCGAGTTGAATCATATCGACGGATATGCGGGTCCGACAGCTTCATACAAGGCAGAAGACTCTGAAAGGGTAATCACACCACTGAAGCGTATCGCAGGGGCATCAGAATGGACTGAGATAGACTGGGATACGGCAATGACCGATATTGCCGGTTTGGTAACCACTACCCGTACTCTCGATGACGACAGGAAATGCACAAATATTGCTGTCCTGGGCTCGGCAAAGCACACTAATGAAGAGTGCTATCTGTTAACAAAACTGACGAGGGCTCTCGGTATTGTCTATCTTGAGCATTGCGCCCGTCTCTGACACTCTGCAACCGTAGCGGCTCTGGGAGAGTCGTTTGGCAGAGGGTGCATGACAAACAGTTGGACGGATATCAAGAATGCTGATGTAGTAATGGTTATAGGCAGCAACACAGCAGAAAACCACCCGCTGGGCTTCAAGCATATTGAGAAGGCAATGGACAAAGGTGCGACGCTTATAAACGTTGACCCCAGGTTCTGCAGAAGCTCGGCAAAGGCCCATATCCATGCCTTTATGCGCTCCGGGACGGACATCGCGTTTATCGGAGGCATGATCAAGTATGCGATAGATCACGGCCTTTACAATGAGAGGTACGTGAAGGAATGCACGAATGCGCTCCTTAAGGTTGACACGAGTTTTGAGACATGTGCTGAGGGTACTCTGGGAGTATTCTCCGGGTTCACCGCCGGCACTTATGATGCTAATCTTGAGGCCACTCTGGACTCCACATATAACAAGGCAAGCTGGAACTATGACGTACCGTTGGCTCCCAATGTGGCAGCCGACCTTGATGACCCTGACTGTGTATTCCAGAAGCTCAAGAAACAGTATGAAAACTACACGGTAGGAAACGTTTGCAGCATCACCGGGACAAACCCTGTGGTGTACGAGGAGATTTGTAAGACTTACTGCTCGACCTATCCTGATGACAAGTCGGCAACCATTATGTATGCAATGGGTACCACACAGCATACGGTCGGCACCCAGAACGTCAGGTCATATGCGATATTGCAACTGCTCCTCGGCAACGTAGGCGTTGCAGGAGGCGGCATCAACGCATTGAGAGGTCAGGATAACGTGCAGGGCGCAACAGACCAGTGTGTACTGAATCACATACTGCCCGGCTACCTCAAGGTTCCTACACCGTCACAAGCAACTTTGGCTGATTACAAGGCCGACAATTATACCGCGGCGCAGAAGGTTCAACCGGTTGCCGGTCAGCCCAGCTTACATTGGTGGCAGCACGGGGCCAAGTACATCGATAGCCTGCTTAAGGCATGGTGGCCTACATTAGACCCCGCTGTTTCATACAACTATCTCTCCAAGAAGACAGCAGACTACAGCATTCTCACGATGTTCGATGAGATGTACAAGGGCAACATCACGGGCGCCATATTCGACGGTGAAAACCCGGCGGTGAGCGACCCTGACAGCAACCATGTGAGAGCGGCATTAGGGCATCTCGACTGGCTGGTCTGCGTTGACCCGTTCGAGACAGAGACCGCGGCATTCTGGAAAAGGCCGGGCGTCGACCCTGCGACCATAAACACCACCGTCTATCTGCTGCCGTCATCCGTTGCTCTCGAAAAGTGGGGTTCAAGGTCCAACAGCGGAAGGTGGGTACAGTGGCACTGGCAGGGTGGAACTCCTCCGGGCGAGGCAAGATCCGACATGGACTTCCTCGTGGATCTTGGCCAGAGGCTTAAGACTGCTCTGTCTGGGGATCCTGCTATGGCTAACCTCAACTGGCCGTGTTTCAATTACACGAGTGAGACCGGTGATGCGTTGGCAGAGCTGATCGCAAAGGAGATGCACGGGTATAACATGAGTGGGTCCACACCCGGGACTTTGGTAACGAACTTTGTCGGTCTGTCTGAGGACGGCACAACAGCCTGCGGCAACTGGCTCCATTCCGGCATGTTTGCCCCAGCTCTGGATAGTTTTGAAGACCCGAATCAGGGTGCCATATGGCCTGCAGGCGGAGTCGGCAACAGGGCGAAGAGGCGGTACTCTCCAGACGTTTGCCACCTTGGCCCGGCTAACGATCCGCTCTATGCAACCAACCAGATAGGCCTCTATTCTTACTGGGCATGGTGCTGGCCGATTAACCGCCGTATCGTTTACAACCGCGCATCAACCGTTCAGGGTACAGGCGGAGGCGCCCCGCTCGCCCCGCACAAGTACGTCATCAGGTGGGAGGAAGGTTCATGGAGAGGCGACATGTGGGACGGCGGAGCCGGCCCGGGCCTTGCTGCGCCTTTCATTATGACCAAGGACGGTCTCGGACACCTGTTCGGTGGATGGACTGTGGCTGAGGGTCCTTTCCCGTGGCATTATGAGCCTCTGGAAAGCCCGATAGCGTATCCGTCCTGGCTTGGACAGGGAACTGGAGTCGGATCAGTCAGGATGAACCCGATGGTTCACAATTTTGGCGCTTCGTATGCACCTCACAATGGAGGCGATGACACCACTTATCCCATCTTTGCCACAAGCTACAGGCTGACCGAGCACTGGCACACAGGCGCTATGACGAGGAACCTGCCGAGGCTGAATGAGCTCCAGCCTGAGCCGTTTGTCGAGATGAGCGAAGAGCTTGCAACTGCAAAAGGCATCGTAAATGGGGACCTTGTGAACATAGGTTCTGCGCGTGGCACGATCCAGATGAAGGCATGCGTCACCAAGCGCTTCAAGCCATTCCAGGTGGAGGGCAAGACCGTTCACCAGGTAGGTATCATCTGGCACTGGGGCTTCATGGGTCTCAGTACAGGTGACAGCGGAAATGTGGTGACGCCTTTTATCGGCGACGCCAACACAAGGATTCAGGAATCCAAGGCCTTCAGGGTTAACATCGTGAAGGTTTAGCACCATAGCCATGAGATAAGATTCACCTTATAAACCTGAGATTGCCCCGGCAAATGCCGGGGCAACTTTTTAATGGTTCTTGAGGGATGGGAGTGGATAACCCCTCCTGACCTCCCCTTAC
>JACUUR010000110.1 GCA_014859205.1 Dehalococcoidia bacterium
CCAGCTATACAACTGTCGCGATTATGTTTAAAATGGGGTGGAGTCATGCAGGAATCAAGTAGCACGGGAGGTCACAAATGACCGAACTGAGTTGGGCCACTGTAGTCGACTGGTTGTTGAGCCACGGCATACGCGTGCTCGTCATACTGGCGGTGGGGGCGCTGTTATGGTTCGCCCTGAACAAATCCCTCCCGCCTATCGTGCGCAGGGCTGTTGCCCGGACCAAGTACAAGGAGAGCAAGGAGGGGATGGAGAAGAGGACGAATACTCTGCTCTCTATCTTTAAGGCCGTGGGGCGGGCATTCATCATCATTGTTACTATAATGATGGTCCTGTCTGAGGTGGGCGTGCCCATTGCGCCGGTCCTCGCCGGCTTCGGCATCGCCGGCATAGCCATTGGCTTCGGCGCTCAGTACTTGATAAGGGACTTCATCAGCGGCATATTCATCACCCTGGAGAACCAGTACCGTGTCGGCGATGTGGCCAGGGTGGCCGATATCGCCGGGCTGGTGGAGGAGGTCACTCTCAGGAAGACAGTGCTGCGTGACCTGGACGGCATAGTCCACCATGTGCCTAATGGCGAGATCAGGGTAGCCAGCAACTTCACCAGGCATTTTGCCAGGGTCAACCTCGATGTGTCGGTAGGATACGGCACTGACCTCGATCATGCCATCAGCGTGATAAACAGGGTCGGCCAGGAACTCGCTGAGGACGAAAACTGGCGTCAGGTGATCAAGAGCCCTCCTCAGGCCCTGAGGGTCAATAGCCTGGGCTCCTCCGGAATCGATATCAAGGTTGTGGGGGACGTCAAGCCCATGCAGCAGTGGGCGGTGATGGGGCAATTGAGGCTTCGCCTCAAGAAGGCTTTTGATGCTGAAGGCATAGAGATACCCTGGCCCCATACCAAGGTGTACTTCGGCAATCCCTTACCGGACTCCCCTGAGAAAGAGGATAAGCCGGCCCATAGTTGACAATAACCATTGCCCGGTCTATAATGCAAAGTACCTCGTAAACCGAGGTACTGCCGATCGATTAGAATTGCTTGGCAGTCAATGAAAGCCTAGGGGACGATGAGAGAATGTGTGCTTCCGAAGGTAATGCCGGGATAATGCTGGAGGAGACGAATGGACAATCTGCGTCGCTTAGGAGATCTGGCTCGAGCCATCGCATATCGTCAGGCGCTGATCAGGCATGAGTTCTGGCCCCGAGCCAGGCTCGAGGAGCTACAGCAGCGCCAGCTTGACAAGCTTCTTCATTGGGCGATTCAACGCTCCCCTTTCTACGGCGAGTTATACAGCGCGCATGGGATGAGCCGGCCCTACAGCCTCCAGGACTTCCCCATCCTGGACAAGAAGACATACATGGAGTGCTTCGACCGGATCGTCACCGACCCCCGGCTGCGCCTCTCTGAACTCCAGGAACATATGGCTCACATTTCCCGCGATGAGTACTACTTGGGCGAGTATCGCGTGCTGACAACCGCCGGCAGCTCCGGTCAAAAGACGGTGGTGGTGTTCAATCGCAAGGAATGGAGCATCCAGGAGGCGGCCAGCATGCGGATTGCTGCCATGATGGGAGTGATGCCCTTCTCACTCAGACGCCCTGTGCTGGTTACGATCGGCTCACCCAGCCCTCTGCATGATAGCTATCGGCTGCCCCTGAGCATGGATATCGGGCTCTATCGCTATTGCGTGCTGCCGGCTACCGCGCCTGTCGAGGAGCTGGTACAGCGGCTGAACGAGCTTCAGCCGCAGATAATAAGGGGATTTCCCTCCATGCTCGGGCTGCTCGTGACCGAACAGCTTCAGGGACGGCTGCACATCAAGCCCGGCATCATCGCCGGAGGCGGCGAGCCGCTGAGCCAGGAGTTGAGGAAGCAACTTGAGACTGTCTGGCAGGGTTCTGTCTTTGATATCTATGGCACCCAGGAGGGGCTCCGGGCCATGGACTGCAGTACCGGCCAGGGCATGCACATCTTCGAAGACCTGGGCATTGTTGAGGTCGTCGATGAGGACAACCGACCTGTGCCCGATGGGACTCTAGGACACAAGATTCTGTTCACCAGTCTGTTCGGCTTCACTCAGCCGATAATCCGCTACGAAATATCAGACATGATGGTGCTGGCTCCAGAGCCGTGCCCCTGCGGTCAGCCGTTCCGACGGATTCTGGCCATAAACGGCAGGAACGATGACGTTCTCTACCTGCTAGATCGAGCAGGTAAACAGGTTGCGGTTCATCCTGTCCATTTCTGGAATGCGCTGGAGGGTTTTGCCGATATACGGCAGTATCAGGTCGTTCATGAGCCGGAGGGCATTTGCCTGCGGCTGATGCTTGAAGGGGGGAACGGAGATGTGGCTCGCAACGTGACGACAGAAGTGTCACAGAAGCTTCGCGCACTGGGGGTTGATCGGCCCTCCATCAGGGTTGAGCTGGTGACCAAGCTGGAAGATCGGTCTTCCCATATGGGGAAGTGGAAGAACATCGTCTCCAATGTGACTCGATCCTCGGTATAGTGGTAGCCCCTGGGCGGCCGGCTTTCAGGGGAGGTCCTCCGCTACGTCTGAGGGCGCTGCTCGATCGGGTTCAGACAGCGAGTTTCCAGGGTCGCACACATGGCTTATCTTCTGCTAGGGCCTATCATACGGGTCGTACTGCCCGTCATTAACAAGGTTCACAGATTCGTAGCCGGCATCAAGCCCCTGCCGGGAAGCAGCATCCTCTGCGTCGAGGTAAAACGCCATAGAGGCGATGCTGTCAAGCTGGATGGCGGTTGTGTGGTCAGGCCTGGCGACCCTGTCATCAAACTGCATCTGAACAGCGACTGGATTGCTAGGAGATGGCGGTCAAGCTCAGGAACAGGAATGAAGGGTTTCCCGCAGGGGCTCATCTACTACTTCAGGGAGGGGCTGCGGCTGCTGGCGGCTGAGGTAGATCACGGGGAGTACAGCCGGATAGTTGCAGTCTATGGTTGGACCGCCTTTCATGTTCATGCCGGCCGGCTGGGCTTCCAGGTGATCGACCTGCCCGACACACTGAGGATCAGGATGGCCCGGCTCCACATCGCAGCACTGATGCAGGCCCATCATGTTCCCTGGCTGAGGAGACATGCCACCTTTCGTAGTCCGCTGACCGTCAAGGCAGTCTGGCTCTCCCGGGCAGACCTCCTGAAGATACACGGCTCGTCCCCGTGA
>JACUUR010000029.1 GCA_014859205.1 Dehalococcoidia bacterium
GCGGCATGATGAGAGTATCTCACGACATTATCGAAAACCCGACAGACTCCTAGGCTTTCACTTATAACAGGCATCCCGGCGCGGGGCACCTTCTCGCTGGCCGGGGTGTCACGGCAAGAGGCGACTCGATACCAAGGCCCGCCTCCCTAGGCCGCCTGGGCCACCAGGTAGCCGGCGCCCACCAGCAGCAGGGTGAAGAGGGTCAGGCCGGTGAAGGCGCCGCGCCAGGCCGGCGTCGAGGCGCGAAGGCCCAGGTAGACCATCAGCACCCGGTGGGCCTTGAAGAAGGTGGTGGCCAGCAGCAGGCCCGCCGACCACAGCGGCAGCGCCTCGAGGCGCGCCTCTCCCCCCAGGCGCGCCGAGGCCATGGTGATCAGGGTCAGGCCCATCAGCACCGCCCAGGTGATCAGCAGCCGGCGGGTAGCCGAGTCGCCTTCGGTACGCTTCATGTCGGCCATGGGCTTACCTCAGCAGGTAGAGTATGGGGTAGAGCAGGATCCAGATCAGGTCGACCATGTGCCAGAAGGCGGCGGCGGTCTCCACGTTGTCGTGGGAGAGCTTCCAGGCCACCAGAGCGATCAGCCCCAGGCCGAAGAGCACATGGGCGAAGTGGAACCCGGTCAGCAGGTAGTAGAAGGTGAAGAAGGTGTTGGTCTCGGGCGCAAGCCCCTGGCCGAGCTTGTCGGCGTACTCCACCACCTTGACCACGCAGAACACCACTCCCAGAGCAAAGGCTCCGGCCAGCCATTGGCGGCAGCGACGCCTGTCGCCGCGGCCGATGGCCTGCACCGCCAGCGCCGCGAACAGGCCGCTGGTCAGCAGCACCAGGGTATTGAGGCCCCCGGCCACCGGGTCGAGCAGCTGCTGGGAGGCGTCGAACACCTCGCGCTCGCCGGCGCGCAGCCAGGCGAAGAGGCCGAAGAAGGCGGCGAACACCAGCATCTCGCTGAGGATCAGCACCCACATCAGCGGGTTGCCCGGCAGCGCCGAGAGCGGCCCCCAGCCGGGATTGGGCAGCGTCCTGGGTGACGTTTCGTGTGGGCTCATGTCAGCCCTCTGCCGGGACGGGCGTGCGCTCGAACTCGGCGCGCACCGCCGGGGTGGTCAGCTTCCAGCCGGCCCAGGCGAACAGCGCGGTGAAGAGGGTGGCGACGAGGATCAGCCCGCCCAGCATCCCCACCAGCCCGGCCACCGGGTCCTCGATGTTGACCGCCTCGGTGGTGGCCGCTTCGGGCAGCAGGCCGAAGGTCAGCGGGGTCAGCGCCGCGCCGCCCAGCACCCCCACGAAGCCGGCGACCATCAGGGCGACGAAGGCACGCCGCGCCCAGAAGAGCCGGCGCAGCAGGGCGATGGCCAGGGTCAGGGTGATCAGGGCACCCAGCATCAGCAGGGTTGTCACTCCGCCGCGGCGCTCGGCCAGCCAGGCCACGCCACCGGTCAGCCCGCCGCTGCCGGCCTCGACCCCCAGCGTGGCGGCCAGGGTCTCCCCCGGTGCCAGGGGCAGGACGAGCAGCCCCATCATTGCCAGCGAGAAGAGGATGAAGCCCCAGGCCAGGCCGGTGACGGCGGCGGAGCGCACCGGCGGGCCGCGGCGGGCGAGGGAGGCGTGAGGCATGGTGTTCTCTCCGTCAGTCATCCAGGCGCACTGCGGCACCGCCGAACAGCAGGCTGCGCGGGTCATCCACCGGGCGCGCGGACATCAGCCGCTGGATCCCCACGCCGCAGCGCGCGATGGTCCAGATCAGGCAGGCGGTGAAGAAGCCGTAGCCCAGTGTCCAGGAGGTCCAGGCGGGGGCGCCGATCCAGCCCAGCAGGTTCCAGACCACCAGGGCGATGGCGCCGCCCAGGGCACCCAGCCAGAAGGTGCGGATCTGGAACAGCAGGTGGCTGTCGACCAGGGGCGAGACCCGGCCACGGCGCAGGTGGGCGATCAACACGCCGATGGGGGCGGTGATCACCGCCATGATGCTGCCCAGATAGAGCACGTAGATGACCGCGGCCAGGCCGCGGCCCCGGGTGTCGGGTGCCAGGGCGGTGTCGGGTGCCAGGGCGGTGTCGGGTATGAGGGCGTCGTCGGGATGGGACATGTCGACGGGTCTCCTGTCGTGTGCGGTCTGAAAACATGCATCCTTGGTACTACTATGGCGCTGGAATGCCTCAGTGACATTGTCGGAAATCAACTTCGCGGTTGGTGGGGCCCCGACGCAGCTGCGCCCGGCGGGGCCGGGCGCAGTCGAGGGTGGGGGAAGGGCGCCTCAGGCCTTGCCTTCGGCCTTCAGCCGATCCTGTTCCTCGATCATCTTGTCCACCGAGGAGAGGTAGTACTCGTCGGCGAAGCCGCTCTCCGGCTCCTTCAGCCAGATGAAGCAGACCACCCAGCTGAAGAAGGCGCCCGCCGCCAGGATATAGAAGAACTGGGTCGGGGTGACGAAGGTGAAGAGGGTCAGGTAGACCACCGCCCCCACGTTGCCGTAGGCGCCGGCCATGCCGGAGATCTGGCCGGTGATGCGGCGCTTGATCGACGGAATGATACCGAAGGTGGCGCCCTCCGAGCCCTGCACGAAGAAGGAGGTGAAGATGGTGATGGCGATCGCCAGGATCAGCGGCCAGGACTCGTTCATCATCGCCATCAGGGTGAAGCCGATGCCGATGCCGAACATGTAGCTGAGCATCACGAAGCGCCGGTTGCCCATGCGGTCCGAGACCGCGCCGCCCATGGGGCGGGCCACCAGGTTCACGAAGGCAAACGACGAGGCGATCAGGCCGGCGGCCGCGGCGGAGAGCCCCCAGGTCTGCTCGAAGAACATCGGCAGCATGGAGATCACCGCCAGTTCGGCGCCGAAGTTGGCGAAGTAGGTGGTGTTCAGCGCGGCCACGCTGTTGAAGTGGTACTTGTCGTCCTCCGGCACGCCCTTCTTGAGGATCGGCACGTTGACGCGAATGATCTGCGTCACCTGGTAGATGACGATGGCCAGGATCGCCAGGTAGGCGATCACCGCCGCGGTCGTCGACATGAAGCCCATGTCCTGGATCCGCCACACCAGGATGGCGAGACAGCCCACCAGCGGAATGGTCCAGAGGATCAGCTTGATCATGTCGGCCCAGCTGCTGACCTCCATGGCCAGCGCCTTGCGGGTCTTGCGGTGGGAGGTGGCGCTGGGGCCATCGGTGATGGCGAACCAGTAGTAGATGCCGTAGGCGGCCATCACGAAGGCGCTCTGGGCGATGGCCCAGCGCCAGCCCTCGTCGCCGCCGTACCAGACGATGGCGATGGTGGGCAGGGTCATGGCGGCGGCGGCGGAGCCGAAGTTGCCCCAGCCTGCGTAGAAGCCCTCGGCGAAGCCGATGTGCTTGGGCTTGAACCACAGCGCGGTCATGTGGATGCCGACCACGAAGCTGGCGCCGATGGAGCTGAGCACCAGGCGCGCGACCAGCAGCTGGGTCATGGAGTTGCCGAAGGCGAAGGCCAGGGCGGGAATCGCCATGCTGATCATCAGGATGGAGAACACCCGGCGCGGGCCGAAGCGGTCCAGCGCCATGCCGACGATGATGCGTGCCGGAATGGTCAGCGCCACGTTGCAGATGGCGAACAGGCGGATATGGTCCTGGGTCAGCCAGTCGACGTCGCGCAGCATGCTGGTGGCCAGCGGCGCCATGTTGAACCAGACATAGAAGGTGATGAAGAACGCGATCCAGGTCAGGTGCAGGGCCCTGATCTCCGGCGTGCGAACCTTGAAGAGCTCAGCGACTTTCATGGTGAGGTCATCCTCGGGGTGTGGGAGGTGATGACGGTGATGGCGTGGAGCTTGTGGCTCACGGGCTCGGGAAGATCAGCAGCGGTACCTCGGCCCGGCGGGCCAGGAAGGAGCTGACGCTGCCGAAGGTCATGTAGTCGAGCTCGTCGACGAAGTAGCTCAGCGACTGGGCGATGATGCCGCCGTCGGGTTTCTGGCTGTGGCGGGCCAGCACCAGCAGGTCGGGCTTGAGCTTGACAGTCGCCTGCAGCAGCTGCTTGCGGGCATCCCCCTCGGCCAGGTGGATCTCCACCTCGAAGCCCTCCGCCTCGGCGAACGTTCTCGCTTCGTCCAGCGCGGCGGTCAGCTCCTGGACCTCCTCCTGGAAGAGATCCTCGTTGGCATCGGTCACGTCGCGGGGGTTCTCGGCCACCGCCACCAGGACCAGGGTGGGGCCGTTGCAGCGGAACATGTCCACCGCCTGGGCGAGGCACAGCTTGGCATTACGGGAGCCGTCATAGGCGACCATGATCTTCATGGTTCTCTCCTGTACAGGGGCTGGGGCAGGGCGACCGGGAGTGCCAGGGCGGTCTATCGCCGGTCGCCGGGCAGTGGGCGATGTCTCAGGGGTTCTTCACGTAGGCGTTCTTGCGCAGGTAGAACCACCAGTTGATCACCAGGCAGAGCGCGTAGAAGATCGCGAAGCCGTACATGGCGAGCTCCGGGGTGCCGGCCTGGATCTGCTCGCCCATCACCCGGGGAGCGATGAAGGCGCCATAGGCGGCCACCGCGGAGGTCCAGCCCAGTACCGGGCCCTTCTGCTGGGCGTCGAAGATCACCCCGATGCTGCGGAAGGTGGAGCCGTTGCCGATGCCGCTGGCGGCGAACAGGATCACGAACAGGATCATGAAGATGGCGAAGTAGCTGTTCGGGTCGGTGGCGTTGTAGGCCAGCATCATCACGTAGCCGGTTACGGCGGAGGCCACCACCATGATCACCGAGATGATCTGGGTGACGATGGAGCCGCCCACCTTGTCGGAGATCCAGCCGCCGATGGGACGGATCAGGGCGCCGACGAAGGGGCCGATCCAGGCCCAGGTCAGGGCGCTGGGCGCGTCGGGGTTGGCCACGCGGGTCATGGTGCCGTCGGCGGCGACCTCCATCATGTTGCCGAAGATGACATTGATGGAGAGCGGCAGGGCGGCGGAGAAGCCGATGAAGGAGCCGAAGGTCAGGATGTAGAGGACCGTCATCGACCAGGTGTGCTTGTTCGAGAAGATCGCGAACTGCTTCTGGATGTTGGGCTTGATGTCGCCCGGGATCAGGCGCAGCAGTACCACGGTCAGCACGATGGTCAGCGGCAGGGCGACCCACATGCCGAGCAGGCCCAGGGCGAACATGCCGATGATGCTGGTGACCGCGCCCACGGCGTAGAGGCCGAGGATCTTGCCGAACGCCGATGCCGGGGTGCCGGGGTCCGGGGTGATGGTGCGCAGGTTGTTCATGCCGAACCAGCCGGCGAAGGCCAGCGGGATCAGGAAGACCAGCCAGATGAAGCCGGCGTTCTGGATCCAGGTGTCGGTGCCCGCCTCGATGCGGCCGATCAGGGTGCCGCTGGCGCTCTGCAACTCCAGCGGGCCACCCGCGATGACGCCGAACACGCCCACGGTCATCACCAGCGGGATCAGGATCTGCATGGTGGTGACGCCGAAGTTGCCAAGGCCGGCGTTCATGCCCAGGGCGTAGCCCTGCTGCTTCTTGGGGAAGAAGCTGGAGATGTTGCTCATGGAGGCGGCGAAGTTGCCGCCGCCGACGCCGGAGAGCAGCGCCAGGGCCTGGAAGACCCACAGTGGCGTATCGGGGTTCATCAGCGCCAGGCCGGTGCCCAGCGCCGGAATCATCAGCAGGGCGGTGGTCAGGAAGATGGTGTTGCGCCCGCCGGCGATGCGGATCATGAAGGAGGCCGGGATGCGCAGGGTGGCGCCGGAGAGGCCCGCCAGCGCGGTCAGGGTGAACAGCTCACCCACGGTGAACGGAAACCCGAGGTTCTGCATCTGGGTGGTGATCATGCCCCACATCATCCAGACGGCGAACCCCATCAACAGGCTGGGAATGGAGATCCACAGGTTGCGGTTGGCGACCTTCCTGCCCTCCCGCTCCCAGAACTCCTCGTTCTCGACATCCCAGTGTTCGATGTCGGCATTCTTTCTGGTCATGGCGTATCCCCTTGAGGTCCAGCAGTGTGCTCGCGCTGCCCGACAGCGGTTGACCGGTATCAAGGGCAGGAGCTCTGGGGCAAAGATACGCCGCCGTACGGGCGCGCGAAACGTGGCCTCGGCGGCCGCCAGGCAAGGGGATACCTCCAGGGAGGTAGAGGGGGATTGTCTACAGGTGATTGTTTATCAAAGGCTTTGTGGGGGAGGGGGCGGAGAAGAGGGGGGCGGGCGGTGTCCTCGGATTATTTGGAGGTATCCACACAGAGCCGAGGGATATCCCGTCGGTAGTTCAGCGCTCCACCCCCTCCTGCACCGCCCACACGGCGGCCTCGACCCGGGAGCGCAGGTTGAGCTTCTTGAGCAGGTGCTTGACGTGGACCTTCACCGTGCCCTCGGTGATGTCGAGCTTGCGGGCGATCATCTTGTTGGAGAGCCCCTCAACTCGCGCAGGTTAACGTCAACCTATGCCTTCCTATCCGTATCAAATCGGTTGAAAGCAGTTTGATACCCCAATATATTGAACAGTCAACCTAGTGTAGGGCTGAACAGCCCACGAGACTGCGCCGCCTCAGTTAGGGTGGCAACACCATCGCCCATAGGAAGCGAAAACATGGCCGAGATGGAAGATCGCTGGTTATCCGTAGACGAAATTGGCAAGCACCTCGGTGTCAGCAATGACACCGTGTACCGCTGGATCGACAAGCACGCAATGCCCGCCCACCGTATGGGGCGATTTTGGAAGTTCAAAAAAGTCGAAGTAGATGAGTGGGTCAAGGGCGGTGGAGCCGCCGAGACGAGCAAGGGTGAGCGTTCCGAATGACCCAAGGCCGGTATCGCATCTCCTTCACGTCCGGCAGCCTGTATCACCGCGAATCGGTGAAGCTGTCCGAGCTGTACCTGTCGCTTCATGACTGGGAAGAGGTGCGTACTCAGGCGCTACGAGACAATCTGCTACAAGCCAGGGCAGAGAGCACGGCAAAGCGCACCTGTAGAGAGGCGATTGCACGCCTGAAGACGTTGACCGAAAGCGAACTGACTTTCCTGGCCGAGGCAAACCACCAGGACCAGGCTCACCTTCTGTGGGTTGCCGTGTGCCGCCTGTACCGCTTTATCGCGGACTTTGCGGTGGAAGTGCTACACGAACGGTTTGTCGCGATGAAACTGGATCTCAGTTTTGAGGATTTTGATGCCTTCTATAACCGTAAATCGGAATGGCATGACGAACTGGATAACGCCAGCGCCTCAACGCGCGATAAATTGCGGCAGGTCCTGTTCAGAATGCTGCGGGAGGCAGGGTTGTTAGCTAAGAACAAAACCATAAACGCAGTACTGCTAAGCCCAAGGCTGGTTGAGTTGCTGCGTCAGAAAAATCCTGACGAGTTTTTTTACTTCCCAGTCTATGAATCCGACATCAGGGGGATGTCAGCTTGAGAAAGGACATTGCCAAAATGCCGATGCAGGAGCGACTACAGCACCTGTTCAGCGTGGTTTCCGGCCAGCGATTCCTGAACAAACAGGGACTGGGTAATGAAGTGCCTTTCTTCATCTGCCCCTACCGGCCTGAAGAAGCGGTCGAGATGGAGCGTCTTCAGCGGCAGTTGGTTAACCGGCTGGAGCAGGCGGGCATCCGAATCCTGAGTATCAATCTGTACGACCTGGCCGTCGATATTTTGAAAGGAAGAGACATCTGGGAGCAGGTGTTGGAGCTCGAGCCCACTGTCTCAAAGGATCAGCTGAAAGAACTGCTACAGGGAGTGCTGGACACGGAAGCCCATTTGGTGCCCGCTATTGCGGCAAAACTGCAGTCCGTTGAGTTTGACGTGCTGTTTCTCTCAGGGGTGGGCGAGGTCTTCCCCTACACACGCTCCCATAACGTGCTCAACAACTTGCAGAGCACCGCCAAAGACCAGCCAACGGTGATGTTCTTCCCGGGCTCCTATACCCACTCGCTGGAAACCGGTGCATCGCTGGATCTGTTCGGCAGGCTGCATGACGACAAGTACTACCGTGCGTTCAACATCTTTCATTACGAAGCCTGAGCGGACGATACGATTCGAGGCGTAATCATTAAGGGAAAGTACAATGACATTGAAGAATATTTTTCTAAAGCCCGTTGACCGCCCCATTGAAGGCGTTATCAAAGCCGACGATGAAGCCAGTCTTCGCCTCGAAATTGAAGAATACGTACTGACCAACGAAGTCGAGAAACGCCTCGAAGAGTTCCTGGACGCTTACAACAATTACGAAGGGGCCAACGGTGTATGGGTCTCCGGCTTCTTCGGGTCCGGTAAGTCTCACCTGCTCAAAATGCTGGCCCTTCTGCTTGAAAACCGGGAAATGGACGGTGCTACAACCCTGGACCTGTTCCTTCCCAAGTGCAGCGAGAATGAAATTCTCCGGGGCGACCTGAAGCGAGCTGTCTCAATTCCGGCGAAGAGCATTCTGTTCAACATCGATCAGAAAGCCGATGTCATCAGCAAAACCCAGATCGATGCGCTCCTGGCCGTGTTCGTTAAAGTCTTTGACGAAATGTGCGGCTACTACGGCAAACAAGGGCACATTGCCCAGTTTGAGCGCGATCTGGACGGCCGTGGCCTGTACGAGCAGTTCAAAGCCGAGTACGAGGCCATCGCCGGCCGCCCCTGGCAGAAAGGCCGGGAGCAAGCCCTTCTGGAAGGCGCGAATATCGCCAAAGCCTACGCCGCTGTGACCGGTGGCGACCCGCAGTCGGCAGCGGGCATTCTGGACAAGTACCGCAGCGAATACCGCGTTTCAATTGAAGACTTCGCGGACAATGTGAATGCCTATATCGAGAAGCAGGCAAAAGAGGGTGGCCACAAAGAGTTCCGCCTGAATTTCTTTGTGGACGAGGTCGGCCAGTACATTGCCGACAACACCAAGCTGATGACCAACCTGCAAACCATTGCCGAGAGCCTCGCCACCAAGTGTCGGGGCCGGGCCTGGATTATCGTCACCGCCCAGGAAGAAATGAAAAACGTGGTTGGCGAAATGGGCAATCAGCAAGGCAACGATTTCTCTAAAATTCAGGCACGGTTCAATAACCGTATGAAGCTGTCCAGCGCGGACGTGGCGGAGGTCATCCAGAAACGCCTGCTGACCAAGACAGAAGATGGTGTCAATCAGCTGTCGGTCGTCTACCACGCACAGGCGAACAACTTCAAAACCCTCTTTGACTTCGCGGATGGATCGGCCACCTACCGGAACTTCCGGGACAGGGACCACTTCATCCACAGCTACCCCTTCGTCCCCTACCAGTTCGCGCTGTTTCAATCGGCGATCCAGAACCTGTCACAGCACAACGCCTTCGAGGGTAAACACAGTTCTGTCGGTGAACGTTCCATGCTAGGGGTTTTCCAGCAGGTGGCCATCCACATCGGCAACCATGAGGTGGGCCAGCTGGCCACCTTTGACCTGATGTTTGAAGGCATCCGCTCCGCACTGAAATCACAAATACAGCGGGCGATTATTCAGGCCGAGAACCACCTCGATAATGCCTTCGCCATCCGGCTGCTGAAGGCCCTGTTCCTGGTCAAATACGTCAAAGAATTCAAGCCCACGGTGCGCAACCTTTGCGTGCTGATGCTGGATGCCTTCGATCAGGACCTGCCTGCACTTCGCACCAAGGTCGAGGAAGCCCTGAGCCTTCTGGAGCAACAGACCTACATACAGCGCAACGGCGACCAGTACGAGTACCTGACGGACGAGGAAAAGGACGTTGAGCAGGAGATCAAAAACACGGAGGTCGAGTCGTCGGACGTTGCGGACGAGCTGGAAAAGATCGTTTTCGACTTTGTTATAAAACAGCGCAAGATTCGTTATGACGCCGGTTCCTCCCAAAACCCGGGGCAGGACTACTCCTATTCGCGCAAACTGGATGACCGTCTGCATGGGCGTGAACACGAGCTCTCGATCAATGTCATCAGCCCGTTCCACGAGCATACTGACAACGAACAAATGCTCCGTACAGCTTCAACCTACAAGGCGGACGAGCTGTTCGTGCTCATGCCGTCGGACGAGCGCCTGGTGCGCGAGCTGCTCATGTTCAAGCGCACCGAGAAGTACATCAAGCAGAACATTTCCGTTACCCAGCAGGAAGCCGTTAAGCGGATCCTGAATGACAAGGGCTTCCAGAACCGTGAGCGCGAGGCCAGGCTCCGGCAGCAGGTTCAGACCCTCATTGGCAAGTCCAGGTTGCTCATTGGCGGCGCCGATGTAGAAGTGGCGAATGAGGACCCCCAGACCCGTATTATCCGGGGCTTCCATGAGCTAATTTCACGGGCTTACCCCAACCTCCGCATGTTGCGCGGCGTTTCCTACACGGAAAGCGACATCAGCAATTGCCTCAACCTTACAGACGATGGCCTTTTCGGTAACGACGCCACGGCCCTGGCGGAATCCGAGCAGGAGGTGCTGGCGTTCATTCAGAGCAACAACCGGGGCGGTGTCCGCACCACCCTCAAGAGCCTGCTGGAAAAGTTCGAACGCAAACCCTATGGCTGGTATTACGCCGCGATTCTCTGCACCCTGGCCAACCTGTGTGCCCGTGGCAAGGTGGAAGTTCGTCTCGACGGGAATATCCTGGAGGACAGCGAGCTGGAGCGCGCCCTGCGTAACACTCACAGCCACGGCAACGTGGTGCTGGAACCACAGATTGAGTTCACCGCCTCTCAGGTCCGGGCGCTCAAGTCGTTCTACGAAGACTTCTTCGACAGCCCGCCCCGCAGCAGCGAAGCCAAGGCCCTGGGTAAAGAGGCCGGCGAAGCGTTCCAGGAGATGGTCCACGACCTGGATCGGCGGATCGTGCAGGTCGACCAGTACCCGTTTCTCAATGCCTTGAAACCCGCCCTGGAGTCGCTGAAGGAAGTTGCCGGCAAGCCCTACACCTGGCACCTGACGGAACTCGGCAAGCAGGAAGACCAACTGCTGGATCTGAAAGAGGGCGTCATCGACCCCATCCGCAAGTTCATGGGCGGCTCACAAAAAGACATCTACAACCAGGCTCGGTCCTTGCTGCAGAACCAGGAGCCCAACTTCATCTATGTGTCCGGGGACGAGATCGAGCAGATCCGCACCATTCTGAACGACCCCAACTGCTACAAGGGGAATCGAATCCAGCAGCTCAAGGGCCAGCTGGATAGCCTGCAGAAGCGCATCGATGAGAATGTGCAGCAAACCCGAACTCAGGCAGAAACGTCCCTGAAGACCATGCAGGAGCGCATGCAAAGCATGGACGAATATCAGACCCTGCCGGAGCCGCGACAGGATGAACTCAACAAGCCGTTTCGGGATCTGGTCGAATACATCGGGCAGGAGCGCCTGATTGCCGTGATCAAGGACCGGACCCGGTACTTTGAAGAAGAGGGCTACCAGAAGCTACTGGCCAAAATGGTGGCGCTGGCCAATCAGAAGTCAGCACCGGCGGATGATCGCGAGCGGCCCCCCGGTAGTCAGAATGAAGGCCGGAATGGGGGGCAGCCTCGTGAGGCCAAGGAATCGCCCGCCGACTACGTTCACACCCGCAACCTTCGTGTCGCTTTCGACAAGGCCTGGTTGGCCGACGAGAATGACGTGGACCGATACCTGAATGCCCTGCGCGAGGCCCTGCTGATAGAAATCCAGCAAGGCCGCAAAGTCCAGATCTAAGCGTGCCGATCCGTCGACTCGGTCGAACTTGGGGATAGCCATGCACGAAGCCGAACAGGAGATCCAGGCGCTCATTCGCGGCGGCGAGAACCTTGCCGTCGAGTTCAAGAGCGATGTCAAAAGCCTGCCAGACCGGGATCTGGTAGCCGCAGTGGTGGCCCTGGCCAACACGGAGGGCGGCGACCTGTTGCTGGGCGTTGAAGACGATGGCACCCCGACTGGGCTGCATGCCAATCACCGCAACCTCGCTGGCCTGCCCGCTCTGATTGCCAACAAGACCATTCCCTCGCTGGCTGTGCGCGTTGAGGCCCTTGAACTGGAAGGGCAACCTATTGCCAGGATCCAGGTGCCCAAGTCCCGGCAGCTGGTGTCCACCTCGGATGGCCTGCTGCAACGTCGGCGCCTGAGAATGGACGGCACTCCGGAGGCCGTGCCCTTCTACCCCCACGAGTTTGTTCAGCGCCAGTCCAGCCTGGGGGTAACGGACCCCTCTGCCTTGCCGGTGGAAAACTTCGCGGTTGACGACCTGGACCCGATTCAGCGCATCCGCATCCGCAACGCCATCAAGAAATACGGCGGCGACCAGAGCCTGACGCCCCTGGCGGATGACGAGCTGGATGGCGCCCTAGGGCTGACTGCGAGCGTGGGAGGCATACGCCGCCCCACGGTTGCAGGCCTGTTGCTGCTGGGGAACGAAATGCAGCTCCGGCAACACCTGCCCTCCCATGAGGTAGCCTTCCAGGTGCTGCGCGGTACCGATGTGCTGGTCAATGAGTTCTACCGCAAACCGCTGCTGGAGACCTTCGAAGAGGTCGAAGTGCTATTCCGGGCCCGGGTGGAGGAAGAGGAGATTCAGGTCGGGCTGTTTCGCGTGCCCATCCCCAACTTCGACCGCCGGGCCTTTCGGGAAGCCTTCGTAAACGCCCTGGTTCACCGCGACTACAGTGCCCTGGGCGCCGTGCACGTCAAGCTGGACGATGACGGCCTGAGCATCAGCAATCCCGGTGGTTTTGTGGAGGGCGTCAACCTGGACAACCTGCTGGTGGCCGACCCTCGCTCCCGCAACCCCTTGCTGGCCGACATTATCAAGCGCATCGGCCTGGCCGAACGCACCGGCCGGGGCATCGATCGGATTTTCGAGGGCATGCTCCGCTACGGGCGTACCGCCCCCGACTACTCCATGTCGTCCGCACACACCGTCTCCGTGCGCATGAGCGCGGCAGACGCGGACGCCGAATTCCTGCGCATGATCGTCGAGCGCGAGGAGCAGACCGGTGCAGCCATGCCCATCGACAGCCTGATTATCCTGTCCCGGCTGCGCAATGAGCGGCGCTTAAGAACGGCGGACCTGGCCAAATCCGTGCAAAAGCCCGAAACAGTAGTCCGGGGCTCCCTGGAGAAACTGGTGGAAGCCGGCATGGTGGAAGCCCACGGCACCGGCAAGGGCCGCACTTACACCCTGAGCGCCAAGGTATACCGGGGGGCGGGGCAAAAAGCCGCCTATGTGCGCCAGGCGGGCTTCGATGCTATCCAGCAGGAGCAGATGGTGCTCAACTTCATCGATACCCACGGCAGCATCAAACGAGCGGATGCCGCCGATCTGTGCCATATCAGCCCTTTCCAGGCCACTCGGCTGCTCAACCGCTTGAAAGACAAGGGCGTGATACGCACGGTGGGCCAGGGCAAGGGGACTCGATATGAGCGAAGCTGATAAAATACGTGCGGCGCACGAAAAATACGAGCGTATACGAGCGCCGCGCGTATTTTCGCATGCAAGTGAGGGCCGTGGCCGACTGGGTGCTGGGTCAGGGGATAGTGAACAATCGGGAAGTAATAATGATAGACCGGCTTGAACTCAAAAACTTTACGTCATTCGGTGACCTGGACATCGATTTTTCATCCAAGATCAACGTGATCATTGGCGAAAACGGTACCGGCAAAACACACTTGCTCAAGGCGGCCTATGGGCTTTGTGCCGGCGCATCGTTTTTCAAGAGCAAGCCGGATCTCGGTAAAGCCGAGCTCGAAGCGGCATTGACTGCCAAGTTTTTGCGCCTGTTCATGCCTCTGGATAAGAAGCTCGGGAAGATGCACCTCCATGGGGCCAGAGAGCACGCCATTTTAACCGCACAGTTTGCAGAGGGGCAGAAGGTCAACGCGACCTTTTTCAACAACTCCTCTGAGCTTTCAATCAAGGATTCGCAAAGCTACGCCAAGTACCGAGCTGAGCCGGTGTTCATCCCAACCAAAGAGGTGCTCTCTCTGGTCAAGGGTATGGCAAACGAAACACACGACCAGAAAACGGTCGAGCTGATATTTGATGATGGCTACGTCGATCTTGCTAAAGCTCTGAGCAAATCTATTGGTGAAGACCTGGACGAGCGGATCAACGAAGATCCTAGGCTGAGTTCGATTATTCCGCAATTGGTCAGCCTGATTGGTGGCCGCTATCAGTGGGAAAACGGCGGCTTCTGCTTCCAGCCAGGTGAATATCGGGAAAAGCCTTCTCCTAAACGAACCAATTCCAAGTCCGCCCAAGCGTATCAGGACTCCACAGTGACGGAGTTCGTTGCAGAAAGCGGCCGTCAGTACTCCAGCAGCATGACGGCGGAAGGCTTCAGGAAGATCGGTATTCTGCACAGGTTGCTGAGCAACGGCGTGCTGTCTCCTGGGTCCAGTGGCCCACTGTTCTGGGACGAACCGGAATCTAATATGAACCCCAAGCTGATGAAGCTGCTTGTTCAGGTTCTTCTGGAGCTGGCTAGAAATAACCAGCAGGTCATTCTCGCTACCCATGATTATGTACTGCTCAAATGGTTTGACCTTCTGGCCCGCCCAGGGCAGGGAGATCATATTCGCTTCCATGCACTGGTCAACAAGGGTGGCCAAGTCACTCTTCAGTCAGCGAATAGCTACAAAGAGCTGGATAACAATGCCATAGCTAATACCTTCAATGACCTGTACGACGAAGAGATCAAGCGCTCGCTCGGAGGTAAGGCATGACTCTTCTCTCCGAGGATGATCTGGAATTCGATTTCAGCGATGCCATTGAAGCCGTCCGCTTCGATGATGATTCACTACATGGGCAAAGCACCATGAAGCGAGTTGATTTTATTGCGGAGTTTGAGGATCGCTTCGTTTTTGTGGAAGTAAAAGACCCTGACAACCCTGTCGCGGCCAATCCTGAAGCATTCAGACAAAAGCTCATCAGTGGCAATTTAATACCGGATTTAGCCGGGAAGTATAGAGACAGCCTCTGGTTCCGAGCCCTCAGCGGTAAGGTGGGAAAACCAGTTCATTATGTCGTCCTGCTTTCCATGGCCGCTCTCGATCCCGCATTGCTGCTAGCTAAACAAGATCAGCTGCACCGCTGCCTGCCCTTGAATCACAAAGACTGGTCTCTGCCGTTCGCACAGGCGTGCGTCATTCTCAACCTAGACCAGTACAAGAAACAATTTGGAACCCATACCGTCCGCAGAATAAGTGCGGGAGCCTAATTCATGGAAACATCGAAACTTAAAAAATTCGCCCAATTCGCTCGCCGCAGCCTCCTCGAACAGGTTACCGCCAAGCTCAAACTGGTATTGGCCGACGAGAGTCCCGCCCGGCGAGAAAGGCCACAGGCGATTAAAAAGCTGGAAGAGGCGGTAACCGGCCAAGGCAAAAAGCAGGTTATCGAGCGGGTGGCCTACATCTGGTTCAACCGATTCTGCGCCCTGCGTTTCATGGACGTGAATCGTTACAACCGCATTGGCATTGTTTCCCCTGCTGAGGGGCAGTTTCAGCCCGAGATCCTGGCGGATGCCAAAATGGGCCATATCGATGAAGAAATGGTGTCGGAGGCAACCCGTCAAAAGATCTTCACTCTCCTGGATGGAAATACACCCAGTCAGGACCCGCAGGGGGAAGCCTATCGCCTGCTGGTCGTAGCTGCCTGTAACTATTGGTACAGCGCGATGCCCTTCCTGTTCGAGCGCATTGACGATTACACCGAGCTTTTGATGCCGGATGACCTTCTTTCGGGAAACTCAATTTTGGCCTATACCCGCGAAGCCATGACGCCGGACGCCTGTGAAGATGTCGAGGTCATTGGCTGGCTTTACCAGTTCTACATCTCTGAAAAGAAAGATCAGGTATTTTCTGATCTTAAGAAGAATAAAAAGATTACGCCGGACAATATCCCGGCTGCCACTCAGTTGTTTACGCCCCACTGGATTGTGCGTTATCTGGTGGAGAACTCTCTGGGGCGCCTCTGGATGCTCAATCGCCCTGATTCTGGCTTGATCGAGCAGATGAATTACTACATCAAGCCGGAAGAGCCCGAGACCGACTTCTTGCGGATCAGTAGCCCAGAAGAGATCAAGATCTGTGACCCGGCCTGCGGCTCGGGGCATATGCTGACTTATGCATTCGATCTTCTTTATGCCATTTACGAGGAGGAAGGCTACGAACCTACCGATATTCCGGCCAAGATTCTGACTCATAATCTTTACGGCATTGAGATCGACGAGCGCGCCGGCGAGTTGGCAGCCTTTGCGCTGATCATGAAGGCACGGGCAAAGCAGCGCCGGTTCTTTCGAAAGCCGGTGCAGCCTAATATTGTCGTCCTAGAGAACCTGCTCTTTACTGACGCCGAGATGCAGGACGTGGCTGCTCTGGTGGGCAAGGACCTTTTCACGGACGAGTTGCGCGAAATGTTGGGCCAGTTCGAGCATGCCAAAAACTTCGGCTCGCTGATCATACCGAAGCTATCCGACCCTGCTCAGCCGCTGCGTGTGTTAGAGGAGGGAGCCTTTCGCGACGATTTGCTTCTTAAAGAGTTGCAGGCACGCACAGTGGCTGCGTTGCGCATGGCTGAAGCGCTGTCCTCAAGATACCATGTTGTAGTGGCTAATCCTCCCTATATGGGGGCGAGTAATGCAAACACTCAGCTTAAGTCGTGGTTGGGTAACAACTATCCAAGCTCAAAAAGGGACCTGTTTTCAGCGTTTATTGATCGAAATCTGACATTGTGTCGCCCTTCTGGGGCTGTCGCTATGATAACCATGCAGAATTGGATGTTTATCAGCCGATTCCAGTCATTCCGGGATATGCTCTATGATCGCTCTCATATCTCATCTATGGCCCATCTTGGAGAGCGAGCCTTTGACTCAATCGGCGGCGAAGTCGTGTCAACAACGGCGTTTGTCCTTGTGTCATCCAGAAACTCTGAGCGTCTCGCAACATTTGTTCGCCTAACGGATGGGAATTCTGAAGCAGAGAAATCTGCGGCATTGAAAAAGGCAGCATCTGACACTGCATCGCCCATTCGTTACTCAGCTAATGAAAATGACTTCAAAAAAATACCAGGAGATCCTCTTGCCTACTGGGTCTCGCCCGAGTTGAGACAAGTTTTCGAGTCTGCCACTGATTTTGATAGCGTTCTGGAAGCTCGAGAGGGGTTAACCACTGGCAAAAATGAGGACTACGTTAGGTATTCATTTGAAGTATCTGCTTCGCGTGTGTGTAGAGCTGCGGCTACCAGGGAAGCAGCTTCGGACTCCGGAGCAAAGTGGTTTCCCTACAATAAGGGCGGCGAAAAGCGAAAATGGTTTGGGAATGACGAATTTGTCGTCAACTGGGAAAATGACGGTCAACGACTTCAAACGCTAAAACATCCATCAGGTGACCGGATTTGGGCGCACAACTTTAATCTTAATTTCATTTTTCGCCCCTCAATTTCGTGGTCCGATATCACAACAAAAGGACTCTCTGCACGGGTTTTCCCTGAAGGTTTCATCTTCGATGCTACTGGTTTGAGTGCTTTTAACAGAACCGACGAGGACTACCGTTGGCTTTGTGCATCCATATGCAATTCTCACGTGGGCACCTATGTTGCTTCCATCCTCAATCCGACAATGCACTTCAAGGCAGGTGACTTCGCGGAGTTTCCACTGATAGAGAGCAATCGCACTAGGGCGGAAGATATCGCGGGCAAGGCCGTCGGCCTTGCACGTTCCGACTGGGATTCCTACGAAACTTCTTGGGATTTCACCAGACTCCCGCTGCTCTCGAAGCATGACGGCGAAACGCTGGAGACCACCTACTCCCGGCTCCGCGACCATTGGCAGGGCATGGTGAACGAGATGCTGCGGCTGGAAGAAGAGAACAACCGCATTTTCATCGACGCCTATGGTCTGCAGGACGAGCTGTCCCCCGAGGTGCCGTTTGAGGAAATCACACTCACTTGCAACCCCGCCTACCGCTATGGGGTAAAAGGCTCTGAGGAAGACCGGGAAACCCGCCTGCGTGCTGACACCATGGCGGAACTCATCTCCTATGCTGTGGGTTGTATGTTCGGTCGCTATGCACTGGAAGAGCCAGGGCTGATCCTGGCCAATCAGGGCGAGACCATGGAGGACTACCTGAAGCGGGTTCCAGAACCAAGCTTTCCGGCAGACGATGACAATGTCATCCCTATGCTTGACGGTGACTGGTTCACCGACGATATCACCGAACGCTTCCGTGAATTCCTGCGCATCGCCTTTGGCGAAGAACACTATGACGAAAACCTCCGCTTTGTCGAGCAGGCACTGGGTAAGGACATCCGCAAGTACTTCCTGAAGGACTTCTACAACGACCACGTGCGCCGTTACAAGAAACGCCCCATATACTGGCTGTTCTCCTCTCCCAAGGGCTCATTCAACGCGCTGATCTACATGCACCGCTACCTGCCTCACACCGTAGGCACGGTGCTGGAGTATCTGCGCGATTTCAAAGATGAAAAGCTGCAAGCCCGGAAGAACCATCTGGAAGCCGTCAGTATCAGCGCCGGGGCCTCCCAGGGTGATAAGACCAAGGCCCTGAAAGAGATCGAGAAGATCAACAAAATCCTAGCCGAGTTGGATGACTACGAGCGGGATGTACTTTATCCCTTGGCTACCGAGCAAGTGGAAATCGATCTCGATGACGGGGTGAAGACCAATTATCCGAAATTCGGCGAAGCTTTAAAGAAGATTACCGGGTTAAGCCAATGAGTGACCGTATTAGCCAGGCTCTGAGCCGACTGTTCGATAAGCACCGCATCGTGTTCTGGTACGACACCAAGCAAGAGCTGCGCGGTGATTTCGAGACGGTTTCCATCCCGCACGTGGAGAAGCTGGAAATCGCCAACAACGAGTACGGTCTGAAATATCGCATCCTGCGTGAGGCACCGGAACAGAAATTCTTGCTGTACAAGGAGGGGCCGCAACCGGAGGATCTGGACAACTGGTTGCTGGACGTACAGCTGGCCCACGGCGAGTTCC
>JACUUR010000111.1 GCA_014859205.1 Dehalococcoidia bacterium
CCAGTGCACTGCCCAGAACTCATCCCACGATCTCTCTACTACTCTCAGCATGGCGACACCATTCTGTTCCTGCCGGCCGCGGGCATAGAGCCAGCTACGCTCTGGTGGATGCAGTAACGTATTGCCGGTTTACGGCCCTGTCCTCGCCTACTTCCGGTCCGGCTCGTAGATTCTCGTTTTGGCTGTCCAGCTGTCTCTCCACTCGATCCTCTTGATCGCGATCTTGAGCAGGCAGAACTCCTCGGAGTCTGGGCCCTTGGGGAAGTGCTCGCACAGGTCGAAGGTGGCCAGCTTCCATATTCTGGTTTTCTCCTTTACGTTCGGGACTATCTGGGCTTCACCGACGACTGTGGCTGCCTTATCGCCGTCGGGCTGTTCGACAAAGGCAAGACAGATTCTGGGATTCTGTCGTATTTGCCTGATCTTTCCGGAGGTACTGAAGGTGGTTATCCAGATAGACGTGTCATCTTCGATTATGGGTGACACCGGACGGACCCTCGGCTGGTCGCCATCACTGGTGGCCAAATACGCATGGAGACAATTCCCCTTCATTATAGATATGATTTTCTGCGCATCAGATGCATTCATGTCACGCCTCGCCGCATTCAACCCTGTCATCGCAGTACGAGCAGAGCCAGGATGGGCACTTGGGAAGCTGGAGCACGGTTTGCGGCTTGTCCAGAAGACCAATCCTGCGTAGCGCCTCAGCCTTGACTGCATCCAGCTTCCTGAAGGTAATGTCGTACACCATCAGCTTGGCATCCTCCTTGGGGACCCTGGTATAGTACAGCAGCAGCCTGCCCTTCGGGTTCTCCGTTAAGGCACAGTCAAATCCTAGACGGAGGAAGTAGTGAGAGAATGTCCGGGGCAGTTTCTCCCTGTCCACCAGCGACGAGAACTTCGGGTCACGCAGGATGGTGGGCACATTCTGCCAGACCTGTACCAGGTCGGCCAGTGGCAAATGCCGCACCGGAATCCTCTGCGCCTCGCCGGGAGCCCCGAAGCGTAATGAATCGCGGAGTACTTCGACAAAGCCCCGCTCATCCATGGAACGAAGATACTCAGCTTTCTCTTCACGGACTTGTTCACCTGAGGCGACTTGCTGCAACCTGAGACGCCTGAAGTATGCCTTGCGCGGGAAGACGATATCGTTTATGCCAAGAAGCTCTGAAGGTTGAGACCCGGCCATCTTGCTGAGGAGTCGCTCACAGGTCGTGCTGTCGACGTAGATCTCTCCGGCTAACCTGGCTATCTCATGAGACGCGTGCACGGAGGTGGTTGCACAGTCGCAGACCTGGGCATAATCACACTGCCTGCCGAACCAGAGGCAAGCGGGAAGATTGCCGGGGTCGTTTGAGATGAGCGCCTGCATCAGCAGATCCCGTCTTCGCCGCATTTCACGCCGAACTGCCTTCAGATCGGGGAAGGTGACATGATAGACTACCAGAGGAGAGGTGGAGGGCGACTCCTCAACTCGGCGCTGGTATATGATGATCTCCCCCTCATGGGCATTGACCATGGCGCAGTACATGCCCAGTTGCTCGATGTAGGTGGGCCTGTATTGCAGCAAGTCCTTCGTGTCAACAGGAGTAGAGGTCGTCTTGACCTCCACCGGAATCTTGTCGTAGATATCGATCTTCCCCACAACACCCTCGGCCTCCACGAATTGCTCCAGGTACTCTTCACTGGATACGGCTGAACCGAAGGTCTTGTGGAACCCGGTGCCGGCCCACATAAGCTGCTGCTTCTCCAGAGGCGGGACGATTTCAGGGTATTTCCTCCTGAAGTAGGCCTGTTTCAGGTTAAGCAGGTCCGTTACCGAGATGCGGTAGGGAGGCCGACGTGTCTTCAGACCCTTCATCAAGGTATCCTTGACGGACCGGTTGGCCTCGACGCGGGAAACGTAACCTGCAATATCAAACTCAGCCATACTGTAACTCTATTATATAGTATTCTGTGACCAGGACAACTCCATAATGTCACCGTACACTGGACTCCGTCGTTCCTCGGTCTATGCATAGCTTCTGGCATGTAACCCAGGGCTGGATTTCTTATATACTGATGTCATACGCAACCGCTGGCAGGCTCTGGAGATGAGGCGTATGTCTGGGATATTCACGATGAAACTGGAGAAGATGCAGCCGAGCCAGCTATTCATCAGTTCGGCAAAATTGGCCCGAGTGATGAGGGATTTCGAGCCCTTAAGGCCTGACTCACTTGCGCCTATTCCCGTCAAGGAGCTCTGCGGGAAGATAATCATGACGGATGGTCACACCAGGGCGCTGGCAGCGCTGCTGAACGGGTTGTCGGAGGTCAGGGTCTTCTGGGATGAGGACGAACTGGACTGGGAAGAGTACGAGATCTGCGTGCAGTGGTGTGAGGAAGAAAGGATTCATACAATGGCAGACCTCAAGGACAGAATCGTGCCCCCGGAGGACTACCAGAGGCTGTGGCTCGACAGGTGCGAGGAGATGCAGGAGGCACTGGAAGCGAGGCGGGGCCGAAGCTGATTCGCATCGTGTTGTCTGACGGTGCGCAGGATAACAGCAGGGTGTATATGATCAGTATCGACGGTGCTGCGAAGTCTGGGAGCGGGACCATAGTTCGCTATTCTGTGGCGCTGGCCAGCCTCCTGGGCAAAGAGATGAACCCGTAGTTAGCATCTAGGCATCGGCAATGGTAGAATCTACAGGGGAGGATACCGGGAAATGCCTAAGACTAAGGAGCGATATTTGGTGGACGACGCTGGCAATCGGATTGGTGTAGTGCTTGATGTGAGGGAGTACAAGCGTCTACTGAAGGAAGTTGAGGAACTAGAGTCCATCCGTGCCTATGATGCTGCCAAAGCCTCTGGGGATGAAGCGATTCCTTTCGAACAAGCGGTGGCAGAGATCGAGCGCTGATGATCTACAGTGTACTCATCTTGAGGCGCGCTCAAAAGGAGTTGGCCCAGCTACCAACAGAGACCTATGAGCGCGTGCGGGATGCCATACGTGATCTCGCTTCCGATCCACGGCCAAGGGGTGGTGCCAAGTTGACTGGGCGAGAGGGATGGCGCATTCGAGTCAGAGACTACCGCGTGGTTTATGACATTGATG
>JACUUR010000112.1 GCA_014859205.1 Dehalococcoidia bacterium
AGTCACTCTTATTCTAGCACAACGCCCGTAGTTCGGCAACGAACAGATCGACCAGTAGACCGACCCCGGCCGTGTCTCCGGAATCTCTAACCGTCCTGCCCGGGAGAACGTATACCTCGGCAACGACAGGTCACATCCCAACTATTCTCCACGAGAAATTAGTGGTCTCGGCTTCAAGGCCACTACGCAACCGCCGGAACCGTTACCCGGTTCATGCCAGGCCAAACAGGTACGGTGTCGCCGGACTACCGGGATAACAGTGTTGCCAGCTTCTGGAGCGCCTCGGAGATTGTCCCGGCCGGCAGACTGCAAATCAGTTCTGCGTTTCGAGCCCGCCAGTCCAGGCTCTTGACTTGGTCGGACAGTATCGCTCCTGCCACCGGCAATCCCGCGGGAACCATGACCTCGAAAGGGTAGCCCTTGGGCTGGCCGGTTATCGGACAAAGTATGGCCAGTCCTACCTTGCTGTTATAGCTTTGCGGTGACAGCACCGCCGCCGGCCGACGTCCGGCTTGTTCGTGCCCTGCCTGCGGGTTCAAGCTAATCCACACCACATCTCCGCGATCAGGTACATAACTCTGCTGATCTACCACGTCTCTTTCCCCACAACGGGGCCGGTATCAATCTCGTGATGTGAATTCTCCCTGGTGACCTTTGACAGCAGCTGTTCCAGGGTCGGCCCGGGCTTTGTCAGCGGCGTGACAACGATCTTCCCGTCTGCCAGCGATACGTCCACGGACGTCTCTTTCTGCAGTCCTGCTTCATCGGCGAAAGCCTTCGGAATGCGCAGAGCGAGACTGTTACCCCATTTCTGAACCCGCGTCCTCATGTCGAACCTCCATTTCAAGTATCTACAATGAAGATACTCTTTCTACGGATGCCTGTCAAGCTTCACCCATCCCCTGTCCGAAATCCTATCGGGCGTTTTATCTCTTCCGGCGGTGCCATCAACTGACGGATGGCTTGAAACACCTGTTTGAACCGGGCATCATATTTCCTCTCAAGGGCATCAAGCCTGCGGGCTAGCTCGACATGGGTTGCCAGCATCTGCCGCAAGCGAATAAAGGCCCGCATTAGCTCGATGCTTACCTGGATGGCACGCTGGCTGCGCAGGATACTGGATAGCATGGCAACCCCTTGTTCGGTGAAGGCGTAGGGCGGATATCGTCGCCCACCCCGGTGACCTGAGGTCACAGATCGTGACCTCAAGATGGCGAACTCATCATGGCTGAGCTGAAACATGAAGTCTGCGGGGAATCGCTCACGGAGTGTGAAGTTATGCCATACGATTGGCTCCGATTGCAGGCGTTGGCGTAATCCGGGACGTGATGCCTGATCTGCGGCAGGCCCGACTGGCACGGTGCCCCTGCATCTCCGCCGGCAGCGCTAGATGGCGCTCCCGGAAACGGCCTTGACCCCGACGATGATCTCGCCGGGTAACCGGCACACTCTGAACTTCTCCTTGCTTCTTATCCCGTATCCGGCGTCAAGCAGCCACTGCTCCGCGTAGATAGGTCTGGAGCCGACATACTTCGGCCATCTGTTGTGTATCCACTCATAGAGCCTTACAGGCGCGGACTCCCCGTTCTCCTTTGACATGCTGGCAACTCCCCAGCCTTCCTCCCGGCTTCAGCACTCTGCTGATCTCCTCGAGCACCACGGGGATCTCCGGCGTGTCCAGGACCTCCAGGACAAAGCATGCCAGCACGGCATCGAAGGCATTGCCGGCAAAGGGAAGGTGTACAACGTCTCCGCAACAGAGCGAGACCCTCTCTGCCAGGCCCGCCCTGTCCAGCCTCCTCCTGGTTCTCCCGATCATCCGGGAGGACAGATCGATGCCGCAAACCCTTCCGGTCTGACCGACCAGTTTTGTCATCAGTTTCAGGCAGTGACCCGTGCCGAAGCCGATCTCCAGCACCCTTTCTCCCTCGGTGATCGACAGACGTCGCAGCGCCATCGCCGAATACTTACGCCCGAATGCCCCTATCGTATAATCGTAGATCCTGCTCAGCCTATCGTAGGCTTGCCTGGCCTCCTCCCTGGTTCGGGGCACCGGGAGTATGTCCGATGCCCTGTACTCGTCTTCTCTAGCCACGTCTTGTCACCCGGGCCTATCATATCGCACAACGGGCACAAAGCGTAACAAGCCCCGTCGGTCACGAGCCGGGGCCGGAGGCAAAACGCCCGGTCCGCGGTGGACGAACAGGCATGGTGTCGCCGGATTCGAAATCGGTCTTGACTCTGTTGTTGGCGCTCACTATAATGAGCACATGCTCGATATTTGGAGCAAGGATATATGTTAGGGCCGCACCTAATCAGCACAGTCAACCAGAAGGTGCTGAGCCTGCTGGTGAAATTCTCAGACCGGGAATTCTACGAACGGGAAGTGGCCCGCAGGCTGGGAATATCGGCGGGTGCCGCCAACCGGGCGCTGAACGGGTTGTTCTCGTCTGGAGCGGTGCGGCGGCGCCGGGAGGGAAGGATGTACTTCTACTCCGTTGATCCCGCCAATCCTGTCCTGACCGGCTTCAAGAAGATGGTCAATATCGCGCTGATCGAGCCGCTAGTGGAGGACCTGAAAGCGGTTTCGAACCGCGTGGTCCTGTACGGCAGTTGTGCGCAGGGGACGGACACCTCTGAGAGCGACATGGACCTGTTCGTTGTGTCTAACAACCGGGACGATGCATCGGGTGCTGTCGGTGACTTCACGTTCCCGAAAGGCTTTGAGGATGTTCGCATCCAGGCGGTGATCAGAACGCCTGTCGAGCTTCTGGCAGCAGGGGAGGCGGAGCAGGCCTTCATGGACGAAGTTGAGCAAGGCATAGTGCTCTGGGAGAGGGGCGCCGGTGAACCAGGAGTTTGAACGGTGTCTCGAAAGAAAGAAGACTGTCTCCTTCGCCGGCGGCAGGAGCCTGATCAGTAAGGAGATCTCGGTCGCCAGGAGTGACCTCTCGGATGCACAGGCAGGCTACGAGAATGGGCGCTACAAGTGGTCGACTATTCAGGGCTACTATGCCATGTTCCATGCCGCCAGGGCGCTTGTCTACTCCCGAGGCTACCGTGAGAAGAGTCACTACTGCCTGGCTGT
>JACUUR010000113.1 GCA_014859205.1 Dehalococcoidia bacterium
TGTTGTCATCTGGTGTCATTGTGCTACCTCCGTTTCGTTGCGGGATCTGTGCGTAGTTGAGCGCACAGTTGTTGACTGAGCATTGTCAAAATCAGAACACATATTAAACACATTTCTTCCACCTGTCAAGCAGGATTTCAGAGTATAATGGCGGTTGCCCGCAGAGGCGGGCAACAGCCAGGACTCCGTACGATGCATGGGCTATATGGTAGGATGACGGGCAGAGCGCAGGCCTGCCGCAGCGGCCCTGTAAGCGAAGCAGGCAGCCGCAGGCTTGGGGAATCTGAAGCTCGGGGAAACGAGAGGACCCCGGCCCCGACCAGGAAACGATGAAAAGGGTGCTACTGCTAACAGGCCAGCCGGGCACAGGCAAGACGGCCCTCATCAGAGAAGCCCTGCCACAGACGCAGGTCAAGGCGGGGGGCTTCTATACCGAGGAGATGAGGGTAGGCGGGACCAGGCAGGGATTCAGGATCGTCACCCTTGATGGGCAGGAGGCGGTATTGGCCCACGTCCGCATCGCGGGCGCACACCGGGTAGGCAAGTACGGCGTCGATACCGATAGCCTGAACACGATTGGGGTCTCCGCGCTGCACAGGGCAGTTCAGGAGGCCGACCTCATCGTCATAGATGAGATCGGCAAGATGGAGTTACTATCGGATCACTTCAGCGAAGCAGTACTAAAGGTGATGAACAGCGGCAAGAAGGTGCTGGGCACCGTCACGCTCAGCCCCCATCCCTTTGCCGACGAAATAAAACGCCGCCCCGAGGTCGCAACGCTCACGCTAACCAGAGATAACAGGGCCGAAGTCATGGCGCAGGTCTTGACCTGGCTGGATGCAGTGGGCGAACTACGCCTCCGCCCCGGAGACAGCCGCTAACTACCTCTGCGGCTCGATAATCACCTTGAGGCAGTCCTGAGCCTGGGCCACTAGCTGGAACCCCAGGTCTGTATCGGCCAGCCCCAACCGGTGGGTGATCATCTCGCGTACCAGTATTCTCCCGGCCTGTATCAGGTCCAATGCTGAGGCATAGTCCTCCGGGCTGCCGCCGTAGGAGCTGGTCAGCGTTATCTCATTACGCCAGAACAGATCGTTCACCGATATGGGAATGCTGACTCCCGGGTCTATAGCGGCGAAAAAAAGCACGCTGCCTCCGCGCTCCACCGATGCCAGTGCCTGAGCTATGGCAGATGGCGCCCCGCTGCATATCACCACTAGGTCAGCCAGACGACCGTCAGCGATACCGCGCACATGGTCAGGGGCATATTCCTTAGCTTGAATGGCAGCATCGGCCCCAAACCGTCGAGCTGTCTGTAACCGATAATCGACGATGTCCGTGGCTATGATGTAACGCGCACCTGAGAGACGGGCAATCTGTATATGCAGCAGGCCGGCAGTGCCGCTGCCGATGACCAGCACGGCGCACCCCCATCGAAGACGCGCCAGTCTTTGGCCGCGCAGTACACAGGCCAGAGGTTCTATGAAGGTCGCCTCCTCGAAGGATAGATCGTCAGGCAGGCGGAATATGCCCCGATCCACGTTGATGCGGGGCAACCGCACGTACTCTGCAAAGCCGCCGGGGTCGAAATTGGTCCGGCGTAGCGTATCGCAGACGGTATGGTGTCCCCCGAGACAATAATGACATTCGTCGCAGGGGACATGGTGGGCAGCAGCAACCCGATCACCCACCGCACAGCTTTCCACCCCCTGTCCGAGGGCAACGATCACACCTGCGACCTCGTGACCCAGGACCAGGGGCGCCTTGTGCAGGCGATACCATTCCAGTAGGTCGCTGCCGCAGATGCCGCTGGCCTCCACCCGCATCAATGCCTCGCCGGGGCCTATCTGCGGCACAGGCATCTCCTCCAACCGAATATCCTGATTACTATAATACCTGGCTACACGCATGGCATTCTTCTCCGTCAAGCAATGAGGCAGTGGCAGACGCCACCGACACATCACCGGGGCACACTGAATCCTGGATTCCAAGCACGAAACACTGAACGAATCCCAATTTCCAAGCCCAAACCGTTTCAAGCATTTGTATTTGGGGCTTTGATATTGTTCGGGATCTCGAATTTCCCGCCTGGGGTCTTCTTCTTCAGGGCTCAGGATCCGGGATTTCTGGGGTTCCCGGGCGTACGTACTGCAGACACGCGCGCTATGCCACCCCGGTCTTCACGCTCTCATATATCGCCTGGGCCCGGTCGGGAGTAGCGCTCTCATGAATGATGGCCCGTATGGCCCTGATCATGGCTACCGGATGCTTGTTCTGCCAGATGTTTCTCCCCAGGTTCACCCCTATGGCACCTCCCTGCATGCCATCATGGACGAACTGAAGTACCTCGAGTTCGGTATCCGCCTTGGGACCCCCGGCAATCACTACTGGAACAGGGCAGCCCTGTGTAACCTTCTCGAAATCCTCACAGTAATAGGTCTTGACCACGCGAGCGCCCATCTCGGCAGCAATACGACAGGCCAGAGCCAGATAGCGGGCGTCACGCTTCTGCAGTTCTCTGCCCACAGCGGTAACCGCCATCACTGGCATGCCATACTTCTCGCCTTCATCGACGAGCCTGGCCAGATTCAGCAGGGAATCGTACTCGTGATCGGATTCAACGAAGATGGACAGGCCCACGGCACAGACATTGAGCCGAATGGCCTCCTCCATGCAGGTGATTATCCCCTCATGAGACAGGTCCTTTCCCCTGATGCTGGTGCCGCCTGACACTCTGAGTATGATGGCCTTCGCCTGCTCGGGCTCCAGTGACGTCCTCAGAAGGCCCCTGGTGATGAAGATCGCATCGGCGTAGGGGAGCAGCGGCGCCAGGGTCTTGCCCGGTTTCTCCAGTCCTTTGACGGGCCCCTGGAAATAGCCATGGTCTACGGGCAGCCACAAACAGCGGCCATCCTCCTGAATTAGTCGGGCCAGACGGTTCTGCATCCCCCAATCCATGATGACAGACCTCCTCTATGTCGCGTTTCCAGCATTATATCACAGGAACACCGCGATTCATCGTCACTGCATGGCCCTCCAACTTGCATAACATTTCTGGGGTAGGTTATACTTACCGAG
>JACUUR010000030.1 GCA_014859205.1 Dehalococcoidia bacterium
TGCCTCCTCGGCGGGACCGCTGATGATCAACGGCGTGCGGGCTTCGTCGATAAGGATATTGTCAACCTCATCCACGATGGCATAGTTCAGGGGACGCTGGACGCACTGGGAGAGGTCCCAGACCATGTTGTCCCTGAGGTAATCGAAGCCGAACTCATTGTTCGTGCCGTAGGTTATGTCTGCCTCATAGGCCTCGCGGCGGGTCACGGGGCGGAGAGACTTCCACCTCCGATCCTCCGACTCATAGTCGGGGTCATAGATATAAGAAGGGGCATGCTGGTCGGCCGTCTGCTGGGCATTAACCGAGGCCACGCTTACACCCAATGCGTGATAGATGGGACCCATCCAATGGCAGTCCCGCTTGGCCAGGTAATCATTGACAGTTACCAGATGGCAGCCCTGTCCGGCCAGGCTGTTCAAATAGAGGGGCAGGGTGGCTACCAGAGTCTTGCCCTCACCGGTCTTCATCTCGGCTATCCTTCCCTGGTGAAGGACAATCCCCCCCAGCAACTGGACATCGAAATGTCGCTGCCTGATGGTCCGTTTGGCCGCTTCTCTAACGGCAGCGAAGGCCTCCGGCAGGATGTCATCCGGTTCCTCGCCGTCAGCCAGACGAGCCTTGAATTCATCAGTCGTCGCCCGCAACTGGTCGCCGCTGAGCTTCTCGAAGTCCGGCTCCAACGAGTTTATCTGAGCCACCAGAGGCGCCAGGCGCTTCAGTTCCTTCTCATTGGAGTCAATCAGACTGCTAAGCCACTTGAACATCGATCTATGAGCCCCCTAATACCAATCACCAAACTTTATATGCAAGATTCTTTCTACTCTGGTCACTGGAGTTTCAGGCCTTGATACTAGCTGGCCTCTCCGCTCAGAACTCTGTGTCCTTTGACCCGCTTTGACTCGGGCGAAGTGCCTACTGGAACATAGCTCCCACAGACGAGCCAGTGTGAATACGGCGAATGGCTTCGCCAATGAGCGAAGCTACTGACAACACAGTGATCTTGTCCAGTCTCTTGTGCTCAGCAACGGGTATTGTGTCGGCCACGACCACCTCTTTCACCGGACTGGCGGCTATTCGCTGAACGGCAGGACCGGAGAAGACAGGGTGTGTGCAGCAGGCATAGACCTCGCTAACGCCATGCTTCAGCAGAGTGTCCACCACACTGACCAGAGACCCGGCAGTATCGATCTCATCGTCAATCGTCAGTGCTCGCATGCCCTCCACCTCACCGATCACGTTTAGCGTCTCGGCGGCATCGTCATTGCCCAACCGTCTCTTCTCAATGATTGCCAGAGGGGCATTAAGCTTGGCGGCCATATCCCGGGCCGTCTTGGAGATGCCGATATCAGTAGCGACCACCACCAGATTGTCCAGAGCTTTGTTCTTGACATACTCAGCCAGGATGGGTCGAGCCGAAAGCTCGTCCACCGGTATGGTGAAGAACCCCTGGATCTGAGGAACGTGGAGGTCCATGGTCAACACCCTGTTGGCCCCAGCAGTGGTGATCAGATCGGCGATCAGGCGAGCGGTGATGGGCACCCTGGGCTGGTCTTTCTTATCGGTACGGCCATAGCCGTAGTAGGGAAGGACAGCGGTAATGCGCCCGGCCGAGGCCCGTCGAAAGGCATCCAGCATGATCAGTAGCTCGACCAGGCTCTTGTTGACCGGTGAGCAGACTGGCTGGACAACGAACACGTCTCGTTCGCGGACATTCTCCAGGATGCGCACGAAGATATTCTCATTGCTGAACTCAAAGACCTCGGCCTTCCCCAACGGTATGTTCAGATACTCGCACACAGAGCCAGCCAGTGCTGGATGGGCGGTACCGCTGAACACTCTAAGCTCATCCATCATTGTCTTCTGGCTCTCTGGATTACAGCTTGATTATAGCATGAAATGATCGACGTTTCCCGCGGGGCCACTCGTAACCAGCTGTACACAACACGCACGAACAGCTATGAGCCGGCTCCATGTTGCCTGGGGGTTGAGCGCAGCGAAGGGCGCGCCTCCTGATCGCCACATGCGGCGCCAAGGCCTCCCCGCGGCAGGTAAGCAGACCATCAGCAGACCTGGTGCTGCATTCCGGGAACAGGAAACTGCCCGGCCATCTCTCTCACTTCACCGCGGACCAGCTCCCGTACACTGCTGTCTGTCGGCGAGGACAGGACTCTGACGATGAGGGCAGCAATGCGTTTCATCTCGTCCACGCCACAACCCCTCGTGGTCAGCGCCGGTGTGCCCAGCCTGATACCGCTTGAAATCCGGGCCGGCCTGGGATCGAACGGGATGGTGTTTCTGTTCACAGTGATACCGGCGGCTTCCAGAGCTTCCTCGGCATCCTTGCCGCTTATCGCTTGAGGCGAAAGATCGACCAGGACAATGTGGTTATCGGTGCCTCCCGAAACGATGCGCATCCCGCATCTCTGTAGCTCAGAAGCCAGAGTCCGGGCATTCTCGAGCACCGATTTCTGATAAGCCACAAACTCGGACTGCATGGCTTCGGCGAAGCACACGGCCTTGGCTGCGATCATATGCATGCAGGGACCACCCTGCATCCCAGGAAAGACAGCGGCATCGATAGGTGCAGCTAGCTCCTCTCGTGACAGGATCAAGCCACCCCTGGGTCCCCGCAGGGTCTTATGCGTGGTGGCAGTACTAACGTGAGCATGGGGCACAGGCGAGGGATGGAGTCCGGCAGCCACCATGCCCGCTATGTGAGCCATGTCGGCCAACAGCCTGGCCCCCGCCTTATCAGCTATATGACGCAGTCTCTCGAAGTCGATGATACGGGAGTAGCTGCTCGCTCCAACTATCAGTAACTGAGGTTTGTGCTCCAGAGCTAACCTCTCGATTTCATCGTAGTCGAGCATCTCGGTCTTGCGGTCGACTCCGTAAGGAACAAAGCTGTAGCATTTGCCCGAGAAGTTGACCTGAGAGCCGTGGGTGAGATGCCCGCCATGGCTGAGCCTCATGCCCATGGCAGTATCTCCATGCTTCAGTAGAGCGGCATAGGCTGCCATGTTGGCCTGGCTGCCGCTGTGTGCCTGTACGTTGGCATGGCCTGCCCTGAAGAGCTTCTTAGCCCTTTCAACCGCCAGTTCCTCAATCTCGTCTATATGGACGCAGCCGCTGTAGTAGCGATGGCCTGGATATCCCTCGGCGTACTTGTCGCCCAATAGCGAGCATTGAGCCTCAAGCACTGCCCTGCTGGCATGGTTCTCGGAGGCAATGAGGTTGACCGTGCTGGCCTGCCTCTCTGCCTCCAGACTCAGGATCTGGGCTACTTTGCTGTCCTGCCGGGCTAACGAGAAAAAGGCCTTCGCGGTATCCAAATTCGTGTGATAATACTACCCGATATTTCACCCTCGGTCAATTGAGCAATCCCGGTGCCGGCCGATGCCGGAAAGCCTGCTCTGCTCCGTCCGAGCGGTGTGTCCGTCCGCGACCCTACATGCGTGACTCCTGTGTAACTGGCAGACGGGGTCGGCGTACGAGCATTATGAGCACTACGGCCAGCAGCGTGGCAATCAGGAAGGCAATGAAGGCTGAATTGTAGCTACCGGTGCGGTCGAATATGTAGCCGGTCACGTAGGGACCCGCTCCCCAGCCCAGCGTCTCAAACGCCCATAACCCCCCGTAGATGGAGGCGAAGGAATCGAGGCCGAAATACTCCCGTATCACCAGCGGCTCCAGAACAAACAGTCCGCCCATGGCAAGGCCAAAGATCGTTATGAAGCCGGCCACGGCGGTCCCCGTTCCCTGAGAAACAAGCATCAGCAGCGCGACAGCCTGGAGCACGAAGAATAGCGCGGCCACGTACTTCACCGGCACTCTGTCGGATAGATGGCCGGTGCTTATCCTGCCCAGTATGCTGACCCCAACCGCGCTGCCCAGGATTGTTGAGGCCGCCTGGTTGCTGAACCCCTGCCCCACGAAGAAAGGCACAGCATGGGCAATCACCGAAGAGGTGCCCGTGAAAACCAGTGTGAAGGCCGCGACCAGAAGCCAGAACGTCGACGTCCTCAAAGCGCCGGAGAGAGTCCATCCCTGTATCTGGATAGTACGATCCAGCCCAGCCACACTCCGATCGTCCCGGCCGGTGTGCTGCTCCCCGTCGGGCAACATGCCCATATCGTGGGGGGTGTTCTTCACAACCAGAGTTATGAGAGGAATCAGGACAATGCAGATGGCTCCCCCCAGGACACGATATGTCCACTGCCAGCCCAGCAACGAAATGAGATACGCCGACAGCGGCAACATGATCATGCCTCCCAGACCGAGTCCGGCCACCGAGATTCCGATGGCCAGGCCCCTCCTCTTGTCGAACCACCGGGACACCAGTGTCAAAACGGGTATGTGGAGAATCGCCATCTGCCCCACAGCCACCACAAAGTACATGGCGTAGAAGTAGCCAAGTGAGAAGGTGAAACCAAGGCAGGCAAACGAAAGTCCCATGATCAAGGCCCCCAGGACCATCGTTCTTCTGGCACCGAACCTGTCTACCCACATCCCGAACAGCGGCCCGGCCAGGCCTATCAGCCCCATGATAGACATGGCCAGCGATATCTGGGCTCTGTTCCATTCAAACTCGTCTACCAGCGGGGTGAAGAAGGCCCCGAAGGTGTAGTAGCCTATCCCGCCGGCCAGCAGCAGGGTAATCGCCGAGACTGCTACTATCCACCATCCATAGAAGGGCCTGACTGCTCTGTTCATGGGATTCATCATGTCCGGGCTGCCGGTCTGCAGAGTCAATACCAGTCAGTGCTGCGCTGAAGATCAGATATCACCTGGCCAACGTGTGACCCGCCATCCCCGCCGAGCTCCTCTCGAGACCGGCATTGATACTATACTAGCCCCTCGAGAACTTATCAACGACCTGAATTGACAGAACGCGCTCGTGGTGCTAAATTTAGAGACTTAGCAGTTGAGGAGAGAGAGTGCTAAATGGCTGTAAGAGAGAGGCGTCAGACCGTTCTCCGGGTGATAGTAGAGGACTATATCACCCGGGCAGTGCCGGTGGCCTCCAATGCCATCGTGGACAGGTATGGCTTAAACGTAAGCCCGGCCACCATCCGCAACGATACGGCGTACCTGGAACAGGAGGGCTACGTTATCCGCCCTCACCATTCGGCCGGAAGCGTACCTACTGATAAGGCCTACCGCTACTACGTGGAACTGCTGGGCCAGGACATCGACCTACCGGATGCCGAGCGGTATCTAATCCATCGGGCTTTCCAGGAAGCAGAGGAGGAACTGGAGCAATGGCTGAAGACGCTGGCAGCCTTTCTGGCCCGCCTTGTTCACAACCTGGTGGTGATCACTTCACCCAAGGCAGTCCGCTGTCGCCTCCAGCATCTGGATCTGGTGGCCTTGCAGGACTTCATGGCCCTGCTGGTAGTGGTCTTATATGAAGCGAGGGTCAGGCGCCAGGTTCTGCCTCTGAGCAGAAAGGTCAGCCAGGATGAACTGACCAGCCTGGCCAATAAGCTCACATCCCTCTACTCCGGCATGACCGGCACTGAGATCCTGGCTGAGATGGAAGGTCTGCCTCCTGAAGAAAGGCAGATATCTCAGTGTCTCGCCGAGGTGATAGCCGCAGAAGACAAGCTGGAGCACGGGGAACCCTACGTCGAGGGACTGCGCTTGCTGCTCAGTCAACCCGAGTTGATGAACAGCCCCAGAATGCTGGGGATTCTGGAGGCACTGGAAGGGGAGGATTGGCTCAAGGGCATGTCGTGCCAGGAGTTCAGCAGAGGGGGCGTTAAGGTAGTCATCGGCGAAGAAAACCAGGAGCCGGCGCTGCAAGACTTGAGCTTGATAGCCAGCCGGTATGGAGTGCTTGACAAGGCCAGTGGCATTGTGGGGGTAGTCGGCCCGAAACGAATGGACTACGCCAGGGCCATCTCCTCTCTTAACTGCCTGACAGCATTGCTGAGTAACTCAGTGGCCGAATACGTCTAGAGGAGGTACAGCATTGTCTGAAAGCGACGAGGTAGTTGAAGAAGAGATTCAGCAGTTGGATGACATAGAAGCATTACAGACAGCGCTTGCTGAAGAGAAGGAAAGGGCAGAGAACTATCTGGGCAGCTGGCAGAGATGCCAGGCGGATCTGGCCAATTTCAAGAAACGCGCTGAGCAGGACAAGGCGGAGATCATACAATTTGCCAGCAGCGCGCTTGTCCAGAGTCTGCTGCCCGTCCTTGATGACTTCGAGAGGGCTTTTGGTTCAGCTCCTGCTGAACTGGCTGAGTCTAACTGGACTGAAGGTGTCAGGCTCATCTATAATAAACTCAAGGCAATACTGGAAGCGCAGGGACTAACCGAGATCGAAGCTAAGGGAGAGCCGTTTGATCCTCGCCTGCATGAAGCCGTCATGCAGCAAGAAGGGGAAGAGGGGCTGGTGATCGAGGAAACACAAAAAGGCTACCGATTCAAGGACAAAATGCTCCGGCCCAGCCTGGTGGTAGTCGGTCGGGGCATAACAAAGAGAAGGAGCAGAGCAAGAGACTGATAAGGAGAAGCAGACATGGGAAGAGCAATAGGAATCGATCTAGGTACTACATTAAGCGCAGCAGCGGTCATAGAGGGGGGTGACCCCAAGATCATACCGAGCGCTGAGGGCGGCAATCTCGTCCCTTCAATTGTAGCCATAGGTAAGAATGGAGAGCGATTGGTGGGAGAGCTCGCCAAGCGTCAGGCAATAGTCAATCCTGAGAACACCATATTCAGCATCAAGCGCCTTATCGGACGCAAGTTCAAGGACGCCATAGTGCAGGAGGACATAAAGCGCCTCCCCTACAAGATCACCGAGGCCTCCAATGGCGATTGCCGGGTAGTAATGGGCGGCAAGGAGTATAGTCCCCAGGAGATATCGGCCATGATACTCCAGAAACTGAGAGCTGATGCTGAATCGTACCTCGGAGAGAAGGTGACCGATGCTGTGATCACCGTGCCGGCCTATTTCAACGATAGCCAGCGCAATGCTACCAAAGATGCCGGGACGATAGCCGGATTGAACGTTCTGCGCATCATTAACGAACCCACGGCATCGTCACTGGCCTACGGACTCGACAAGAAGCAGGACCAGACCATCGCCGTCTATGACCTCGGCGGTGGGACTTTCGATATATCCATTCTGGATATAGGTGAAGGTACCTTCCAGGTTAAAGCAACTAACGGAGATACCCACCTTGGTGGTGATGATATAGACCAGAGGATCATGGACTGGGTATGTGACGAGTTCAAGAAGGAGCAGGGTATCGATCTCAGGCAGGATAAGATGGCGCTGCAGAGGTTGAAGGACGCTGCCGAAAAGGCGAAGAAGGAACTGTCCACGGTGGCTCAAACAGAGGTAAGCCTGCCCTTCATTACCGCCGATGCCGGCGGTCCCAAGCATCTCAGCATGACGTTGACCCGCGCTAAGCTGGAACAGCTATCGGGGGACCTGATAGAAAGGAGCCTCGGCCCCTGCCGCCAGGCCCTGAAGGATGCCGGTCTCACGGCCAGCCAGATAAGCAACGTGATTCTGGTGGGCGGCCAGACCAGGATGCCAAAAGTCCAGGAATCACTGAAGCAGTTGTTCGGTCGCGAGCCTGTCAAGGGGGTGAACCCCGATGAGGCAGTAGCTCTGGGCGCCGCCATTCAGGCGGGGGTGCTTAAGGGTGAGGTAGGGGAGGTCCTGCTTCTCGATGTCACGCCCCTCACCCTGGGGATCGAGACGCTGGGCGGGGTGGCCACGCCGCTTATACCCCGCAACACCACCATACCCACCTCCAAGAGCCAGATCTTCAGCACTGCTGCCGACAGCCAACCCAGCGTTGAAATACACGTGCTTCAGGGGGAGCGCCCCATGGCCACCGACAACCGGACGCTGGGTCGCTTCATGCTGGACGGCATTCTGCCGGCGCCCCGCGGCGTACCGCAGATCGAGGTGACCTTTGACATAGATGCCAACGGCATCCTCAATGTTGCTGCTCGCGACAAGGGCACGGGAAAGGAACAGAAGATCACCATCACTGCCTCCAGTGGCCTGGCCAAGGAGGAAGTGGAGAAGATGAGAACAGAGGCTGAGCAACACGCCGCTGAGGACGCTAAGCGTAAGGAGGAGGTAGAGGTGCGCAATTCTGCCGACAGCCTGGCCTACACGGCGGAGAAGACACTGCGCGACCATGGAGATAAGATACCGGCCGACGTGAAACAGGACATAGATGCCAAGGTAGCCGGTGTGAAGACGGCTCTGCAGGGACAGGACGTTGAGGCTATCCGCAATGCTATGAACGAACTATCGCAGGCCATGCAGAAAATCGGTGCATCCGTCTACGAGCAACCGGGTCAGGCCCCACCCGGCGGAGAGGGCCCGGGTGAGCAGGAACCAGGCGGGGAAGACGAAGGCACGGTGGAGGGAGAGTTCCGTGAGGTCTAGCGGGCGGATCCAGTCCCCGCAACCCAGGGACCGCGGCCGCCTTGGCATCTTTTGACCATGGCCTGATACGGGTGCTCGAACTGGCCGGCAACCCCCGCGGCAGACAGCAACGGTCATCAACGTCGAAGGCTTGACAGACCGGACAGGAGTGTTGGCTGCTTAGCTGGGCAAGACCTAGCTAAGCATGCTACTATATATATCTTCAGCAACCTCGCCAGGGGCAGACAGGCAGAGGAAACCACAGATAGGACGCACAGTGATGCAGACATATTTGCATAGCAGAACTGCAAATATCAGGCAGTTTTTGTCCAACTCCGATATGGAAGAGCTGTAAATCACAGGGAGGTAAGAAGTGATAGAGTCCACCGAGCTATATGAAAGACTGAAGAAGGAGAAAGCAGATCTGTCAGAAAGACTGGAACACTCGAGGGCTCTTGGTCAACCATCGGCCGAGGGGAAGGAGGGCAGCCCCTTCGGTAAGAGGGAGGAAGGGGCCGATGAGGCGGCGGAACTGGAGAAAAGACTGGTAATGGAGCAAAGGCTGATAGAATCCCTTAATGACGTTGAGCACGCCCTGCAGAAGTATGAAGCCGGCACTTATGGTCTGTGCGACGCCTGTGGGCAGCCCATAGAGCAGGCTCGCCTTGAGGCTATGCCTCAGGCAAGCCTGTGTCTGAAATGCAAGGCAAGCCGGGCAAAGGATGCAAGAACGACAGCGCGATAACCTGTCTGTGTATGAACCGGAGGCAGGCAGAACAGAGGACTTCCCGGCCGCAGATAGATCGAAGGCTTCGCCAGTTAGCCGTAGTGCCAAACTAAGGTTGCTCCTGATTGTAGCCGGCCTGGTGGTCATAGCCGACCAGTTGACCAAGCTGTGGATCGACGCCAACCGGCCTCACATGAACCTGCTGCCGGGCTTCATCGACCTAGTATACGTCACAAACGCCGGCGGAGCGTTTGGTTTGCTGGCCAGCCACACTGAACTGCTTATCGCTCTCGGCATAGCAGGCTCAATCGCTATTCTCGTGTTCTTCTGCTACTTCTGCCCCGGTAACACCCTGGGGGTGCTGGCCTTCGCCCTGCTACTGGGCGGGGCTGTGGGCAACCTTGCAGACCGCATCCGTCTCGGCTACGTGATCGACTTCATAAGCGTCCGCTTCGTACGCTGGCCTCCCTTCAACATTGCTGACGCGGCAATAACGGTGGGAATCTTTGCTCTCATCTACTACTTCTACAGTTCGGGAGCGTTTAGAAAAGCGTATGAACGCGGCCACAGGTCCGGAGATTAGGACGTTTCAGCTCAGTGCACCCGAGCCCGACGTCCGCCTTGATAAACACCTGAGCCGCGTCCTTCCCCAGTGCTCACGCGCATATCTGCAGCGGCTGATCGAGCAAGGCCATATCCTGCTCAACGGCAGAAGGACCAAAGCCGGCCACCGACTGGACGGAGCCGACACGATCACAGTCGGTCTTCCATTGCTGCCGGTCCGTCCTCTGGCTGAACCGATCCCCCTGGTCATAGTCCACGAGGACGAGGACATACTGGTCATAGATAAGCCGGCCGGACTCACGGTTCACCCCGCCCCCGGCCATCCCGATCACACATTGGTCAACGCTGTCCTGGCTCACTGCCCTGCGCTGGCCATGGGGGATGATCTGTTGCGTCCGGGCATAGTGCACAGGCTGGATAAGGACACCTCGGGGCTGATAATCGTTGCCAAGAACGACCTCGCTCGCGCACGCGTAGCCTCGCAGTTCAAACGCCGCACCGTATCCAAGGGATACCTCGTCCTAGTTCAGGGAAGGCTGTCTCCGGAACAGGGAATAATCGAGGCGCCGATAGGACGTGACCCGCGCAGCAGACGGAAGATGACCATAGTAGAGGGAGGGAAGGAGGCCACCACCAGGTATCAAGTCCGCGAATACCTGGACGATTACACCCTGGTCGAAGTGATCCCAGTAACTGGGCGGACTCATCAAATCAGGGTACACCTCTCAGCTATCGGCTATCCTGTGGCAGGCGACCCGGTCTATGGAGCAAGGCCGGCCCGCTTTGGCAGACAGTTCATCCATGCGTATCGCCTCGGCTTTCGTCTGCCCTCTACCGGGGAGTACCGAGAATTCGTCTCGCCCTTACCTGTTGACCTGGGGCAAGCCCTGGAGGGTCTGCGCGGGCCCTGAGGGCCCTTCTACGGCATGTTTGCTGCACAGCCGCCTCAGCAGACAAGGGCGATTTGTTGCAGGAATGGAGCCAGTCTGATATGATTGCGGGGATACGATGGACAGATTAGAGTTGACAGCTACCAACCGGGACATTCTGGGCAAAAGGGTCAGGCATCTCAGACGCCAGGGGATTACTCCAGTGCATCTGTTCGGGCACGGTATCAAGTCTCTGGCACTTCAGTGTGACAATCATGAACTCGAGGGAGTGTTGGGCCACGCAGGCCTGACAGCCCTGATCAGCCTGAAGCTTGATCACGAGAAGAGGCCCAGGACCGTGGTCGTTCGCGAGTTTGACAGGGATTGGCGCAAAGGCCAGCTGCTGCATGTGGACTTCTACCAGGTGAAGATGACTGAGAAGATAAGGCTGGAGATCCCCGTTGTCCTGGTGGGGGAGGCGCCGGCTCTGAGATCCAAGGCCAATATGCTGGAGCATGAGCTTGAGACACTGACGGTGGAGTGCTTGCCGGGTAAGATTCCCGCCAGCATAGAGGTGGACGTCGGTTCGCTGGCCGGGCCTGATCAAGCCATACGTGTCAAAGACCTGGCCGTGGGTAAGGATTTCGCCGTTCTCAACGACCCTGACTTGGTTGTGGCCAAAGTCAGCTGGCGACAGAGGATAGAAGAGGAGGCGGTAGAGGCCGTAGAGGAAGCCGCTGAAGCTCCGGCAGAGGCTGCACCCGACAAGGAGCCAGAGTAAGCATAGTCGCCCTGCCCGGCAGCGGCGTCTATGTCTGAGCCGCTAGACGGGATTTGCCCCACCGGGTGATCCCTGCTATCATAGCTGAAACTGAATACTAGCTCTCTCCGAGCTGTCTTGCCTAAAGAGAGTCCATGGCAGGCAGCCGGCAGGCTGAAGAGCCTCGAGGGCACGGATAGAAATGTCTGTGCCTCCCAATGTCAGGAAAGGAGGGAACATGAAGCTTGGTTCTTGTAAGGCACCGTTCTTCCGACGGTGCTTTTTTGTTCCCCATTGTTGTTGTCCTTTATGCCGCGTGGTGATCCTTCGAGTTCACCGGGCAGAACACTGTTGATTCTGGAGGGAAAATGAAGAAGATGAGCGCAAAGACCTTGATGATCGCACTGGCCGTCATAGCACTGGCGATCATCGTTAGCGTGGTTGTGACGGGGCGCGCTCCCGCCCTGAAGGTGGCTACCACCTCCAGCCTCTACGATACAGGCTTATGGGAGTACCTGGAGCCGAAGTTTGAGCAAGAATATGGCACTAAGCTCCATATCTTCTATGCCGGTACGGGCATAGCTCTTGAGTATGGCAAGAGAGGCGACGTAGATGCCGTCGCCATTCACGACAAAGCCCGGGAAGAGCAATTCGTGGCCGAGGGGTATGGTCTACAGCGGGTCCCCTTTGCCTACAATTACTTCCTGATTGTGGGCCCGCCGGACGACCCGGCCGGCATCGAGGGTCTGAGCCCCGAGGATGCCTTTGCCAGACTGATGGAGACCGGAAGCGCGGAATTCGTCTCGCGCGGAGATGATTCCGGAACCCACGCCAAAGAGAAGGCCATCTGGAGGGCAGCAGGGTTTGACTATGAGGCCGTCCGGCATGCCGGAGCCTGGTACGTAGAGGCGGGAAGAGGCATGGGGCCGACCCTGCTGATGGCCAATGAGAAGAATGCCTATACCCTGACCGACAACGGTACTTTCCTGGCCTACAAGGGCGACCTCGACCTGGTCCCCATAGTTGAGACGGGAGCCATGCTGCTCAACGTCTACTCCATAATCGCCATAGACCCCGAGAGGCACGCGGGGGCGAATGTCGAGATGGCCAATAACCTCGTGTACTTTCTCATCTCGCCGGAAATACAGGAGATGATCGGCAACTACGGGGTGGCCGAATATGGCGTGCCGCTGTTCGTGCCCTGTGCTGGCCAAGAACCGGAGGAATAGCAGACATGAGACCTACCCGCGCCGGCGGACACCAGACCAGGGTTAGCGGATCACGTATCAGGGCAGGTGAGAGCAATTGACCGAACTATGGCAGGGCCTTACCAGGGCCATAGAACTCATAATCGCCTTCGACCCCGAGGTCATGGGGATAGCAGGAAGGACCCTGAGGATCGCGGTTACCTCCTGTCTGCTGGCCTCGCTTATCAGCCTGCCGCTGGGCAGCTTGATACACTTCCGCCGGTTTCGCGGTAAACGGGTCCTGGTAAACGTCATCCAGACATTGTACAGCGTGCCCACCGTGATCGTCGGCCTGTTCGTTTTCGTGCTTCTTTCCCGGACCGGGCCGCTGGGTGAACTGGGCCTGCTATTCACCCCCACAGCCATGGTCATCGGACAGATGATACTGATCACCCCTATACTGCTGGGATTGACTATTTCAGCTTTGCGTGGAGTGAGTCCGGAGATAGCGGAGACGGCTACGTCTCTTGGCGCCAGCGGCCCTCAACTCGCACTCCTGACACTGAGAGAGGCAAGGTATGCGGTCGTGGCCGCGCTGATACTGGGCTTCGGCAGGGCCGTATCGGAGCTCGGGATTGCGATGATGGTGGGAGGAAACATACGGGGGTTTACACGTGTAATGACCACAGCTATCTCGCTGGCAACGACCAGGGGCGAACTGGAACTGGCTCTTGCCCTGGGCATGCTACTACTGCTGCTGGCGCTTGTCATCAACATTGTCCTGAACAGGCTACAGCAGAGGTGACCGCGATGAGACCATCGGCTCCCATAATCGAAGTGTCCGGCTTGACCCATGGCTATGGCCGCAATCAGGTACTGACGGACCTGGACCTGAGTATTGCCGGGGGTGAGGTCTTCGCCCTGATCGGGCCCACCGGAGCCGGCAAGACGACCCTTCTGCGCATTATGGACCTGCTGGAGATTCCCGGCTCGGGAGAGATCTACTTCCACGGCCAGTGCGTCCCACGATCGGGAAAACGGAGACTGGAGATACGCAGGCGCATGTCGTTTGTCCAGCAGAAGCCTCGGGTCTTCGATGCCAGTGTCTATGACAACATTGCCTGTGGCCTGAACTGGCGGGGAGAGGACAGAATCATGACTGCCGGCAAGGTCGACCGCATATTGGAGACCGTCGGCCTTCAGGGCTACAGGGATCGAAACGCCCGCACTCTTTCCGGCGGGGAGGCGCAGAGGGTAGCGCTGGCAAGGTCGCTGGTGCTCGAGCCAGAGGTATTATTGCTGGACGAGCCGACGGCTAACCTTGACCCGGTTTCGGCGGCAAAAGTCGAGCAACTGATCTCGCAGATAGCCGAGCAGAGGAACACCACCATGATCATGGCAACCCATGATATGTCTCAAGGCCAGCAACTCGCCGACAGGATAGGGGTTCTGCTTGACGGAAGGCTGGTGCAGACGGGCGATGCCGGCGACATATTCCGCTCGCCCCGGAACGCAGAGGTGGCCCATTTCGTCGGTGTGGAGAATGTCCTGGACGGCGTGGTGAGCGCCAACAACGAAGGAATAGCGTCGGTGAACTTAGGCGGCGGATCCGGGATAGAGATACAGGCAGTTTCCGGCCATCCGGCTGGCACGGAGGTATATGCCTGCATCAGGCCTGAAGATGTCACTCTGGCTCCCACGCTTCATCCCAGTTCGGCCAGAAATAGCGTCGGTGAACTTAGGCGGCGGATCCGGGATAGAGATACAGGCAGTTTCCGGCCATCCGGCTGGCACGGAGGTATATGCCTGCATCAGGCCTGAAGATGTCACTCTGGCTCCCACGCTTCATCCCAGTTCGGCCAGAAATGCCTTTGCGGCCAGGGTGACCCGGGTGACCTTTATTGGTCCGCTCAGCCGCGTCGAGCTTGACTGCGGGTTCCCGCTTGTGGCTCTGATCACCAGAGTCTCATCAGAAGAGCTTGGCCTAGATCAGGGTAGCGGAGTATACGCCGGCTTCAAGGCCACGGCCGTACATGTTATAGAGGGGAGTGCCGGAAGATGACCGGAGCACCCGATTCCTGCGGACGGAGTATCAATTACCTTCGGGTCTCCGTTACCGACCGCTGCAACCTGCGCTGCATCTATTGCATGCCCCCCTCGGGTGTCCCGCTGCTGCGGCAGAGCGACATCCTCTCCTACGAGGAAATCGGCACTGTTGTCCGGGCAACGGCGGAGGTTGGCATCAACAAGATACGTCTCACCGGCGGCGAACCTCTGGTCAGAGCGCAGTTGCCCAGGCTGGTGGAGATGCTCTGTGAGGTCCAGGGCGTCGAAGAAGTATCGCTCACCACAAACGGCACGCTTCTCAGTAGACATGCTTTGGAACTCAAGCAGGCCGGATTGACCAGGGTCAACATCAGCCTGGACACTCTCAGGGCCGATAGGTACCGTGGCATAACGCGTCTGGGCGAATTGACCGCCGTTCTTCATGGCATAGAGACAGCGCAAGAGGCAGGCCTTCACCCCGTCAAGATAAACGTGGTGCTTATCCGCGGCGTCAATGATGACGAAGTTCTGGACTTCGCAGCGATGACCGTTGACCGGGAATGGCACGTCCGCTTCATCGAGCGTATGCCCTTCAATGGGGAGGTCGACTTCGTTCCTACCTCCGAAGTGCAGCAACGAATAGGTGTGCTGGGCAAACTTGAACCCCGGGTGGCGCCGACCGGCAACGGGCCTGCTGCCTACTACCGGTTGCCGGGAGCGAGGGGCACGATAGGCTTCATCACGCCGCTGACGGAACCCGCCTTCTGCTCCCGGTGTAACCGCCTGCGACTAACGCCGGACGGCAAGCTGCGTCCCTGCCTGTTGGGAGAGGCCGAGATTGACTTGAGAAGGCTGCTACGCAATAATGCCTCGCCAGAGACCCTGAGACGCCTTGTTCAGCAGGCAGTGGCATCAAAGCCTCAGCGGCATCATCTGGAGGCCGGCAGGACTAACCCTCCTGATGCCGATCCTGAGCGGAGCCGCAGGACAACAGGGGAAGGGGGAGGTCCGAAACGGAGAATGTCACAGATTGGAGGCTAGAGATGGAACCAGTCAACATTCGTATGATAGACGTCACCGGCAAGACGGACACAGAGCGCCAGGCGGTGGCGAAGGGCAGGGTTCATATGAAGGCCTCCACCCTGGAGCTAATCCGCACTGGCCAACTCGAAAAAGGGGACGTGCTCGCGGTGGCCAGGACGGCAGGCATCATGGCTGCCAAGCAGACCCATAACCTGATTCCACTGTGCCATCCTCTCCATCTGACAAGCGTAGCGGTTGAGCTTTCTTTGCCCGGGCCTGACTTGCCATCCAGTCCCGCTGAGTGCGCGGTGGAGATCACCGCAACTGCTAAGGGCATAGGCAAGACCGGGTTCGAGATGGAGGCACTGGTCGCAGTCACCATCACAGCGCTTACTATCTACGACATGTGCAAGGCGGTGGACACCGACATGACCATCAGCCAGATCCGCCTCATGAGCAAGAGCGGAGGCAAGAGCGGGGTCTATGTCGCCCCCGAATGAGATAGAAGCGCAACCTCAGCTGCGGACTACCCGCCAAAACACGCGACATTCCGTCTCCCGAATTCTGCGCACAAACCAAACACCCCGTAACCGGTCTGGTGGACATGGCGTTCCCTGAATCGGGCAACAGGCGTGAGGTTGCCTATGGGTGATATACTACGGACAACAGGGTCGGATGCCTGCAATAGCAGGTCTGTCACATAGAAGGCTGCACCATGGACACCGAAGGTTACCTCGACGCTCTGCTCTCCCTGCCTGCGCTGGCGGGCTGGCCCAAGGTCTCGCCAGACGGACGCTGGGTCGCCTGGACATGGCTTAGGGCGGCGCCGGTGGCCGATGTCTGGGTCGCTCCCACCGATGGCAGCGCGCCGCCCCTGCGTCTCACCGAGACCTCCGAAAACACGTTCCTGGTGTCGTGGACGCCGGACAGCCGGGCAGTCATCGTCGAACAGGATGTGGGCGGCAACGAACGGGTGCAACTGTTCCGGGTGGACCTGTCCAAACCGGGGAAGATGACGCCGCTTACGGAGCCGAACCCCGGCTACTTCCTGAGGGGCGGCCAACTGCACCCGGACGGAAGGCGCCTGGTGTACGGTGCGAACTACGACTTCGCCCGTCAGGAGGTACTGGAGCCCACGTGGGTCCATTGCCACGACCTGGAAACCTGGAAACGGCAGGTCCTGGCCAGGCCGGCAAGGGCAACCTGGGTCAACCCCCAACCCAACCCGCAGGGGACACACGTCCTCTACACGCGGCAGGACCGCCATCCGGCCGGAGAGCAGGGGTGGCTGGTAGACATCGACGGACTGGATGATCGGGAGATACTCAACTTCGGAGACGAGTCCAGGGTGCGGCCCCTGAGGTGGCTCCCCGACGGGCGACGCATTCTGTTCGTCGCGGAGGATGGAAATGAGCGGCGCCTGGGCCTCTTCGATATCACCGGTGAGGGGATAACCTGGCTCATCGAGGACCCGGAGCGGGCGCAGTTCATCGAGGACGCCTGGGTTCCGTTTGGCAGCTCCAGCGCGGTGGTTGTGGAGGTGCAGGACGCACTGCTCGGGTCGTTCCTGCTGGACGTGGATACGGCGCAGGAAGTGCGTTTCCCCAGGGCGACGGGTAACTTCCTGCCGCTGGCGCCCGCCGCCGGAGACGGCTCTCAGTGGATAGGAGTTCACTACAGTTCGCGTCAACCGCACGACATCGTGCGGTTTCCGCTGGAAGATGTGAGGCCGACCAGCGTCTCCAGTCTCTCTCGCGTCTGGGGGCGCACGAATCTTCAGCCTGAGACCCTGACGCAGGCGGAGGACCTTCGCTGGAGGTCGTCCGATGGGGTGGAGGTGCAGGGTTGGCTGTACCGCGCCGCCGGAGAGCCCCTGGGCACGGTGGTGTTCATCCACGGCGGGCCGACCTCACACAGCGGCGACCGCATCCACGCATTGGTGCAGTACCTGGTCAAGCGTGGCTTCCATGTGCTGGACCCCAACTACCGGGGGAGCACAGGATTCGGCATCGCTTTTCAGGAACTGATCAAGCAGGATGGCTGGGGAGGACTGGAGCAGGAGGATATCAAGAGCGGCATTGAAGCCCTCACAGAACGGGGGATCGCCCTGGCAGGGCGGGTGGGAGTGACAGGCACATCCTACGGGGGTTACTCCTCGTGGTGTCAGATCACCCGCTATCCCCGGGAGATTGTGGCGGCAGCCGCTCCAGTGTGCGGGATGACGGACCTCGTCATCGACTACCAGACTACCCGGCCGGACCTCCGACCTTACAGCGAGGAGATGATGGGTGGTTCACCGGAACAGGTTCCCGAGAAGTACCGCGACCGGTCACCCATCCACTTCGTGCAGGATATCCAGGGCTCCCTGCTAATAGTCCAGGGAGCGCAGGACCCCAACGTGACTCCGGAAAACGTCCGCGCTGTGCGCAGCGCCCTTGATCAGGCCGGAGTCGGATACGAACTGCTTGAGTTCGAGAATGAAGGACACGGCATCATGCGCCGAGAGAACCTCAAGACCTTGTACCTGAGGCTGGCCGACTTCTTCGCCGGGGCCTTCCAGTTATAGCAGGAGGCGTCGCTAATGCCGTCTCTGCGACAGAGATCGGCAACTCTTGCACCGGCTTCCCCCTCCTGGAGCACAGCGGTGGGCTGTTCCTCTGCGTACCTCTTCGCTTTCACTAGCCCAACTTCCGCAGTCTGAGGTAAGAAATATCTCTTAGGAGATTTTGGCACGTTCAGACTGGGAGTGGTTAAGGCAGGCTGGGAACGTGGCATCTGCCAGAAATGCCATGTAGTACCAAAAACGGGCCATTGAAAAGTGGCTATAATCTGTTCATGTACCTGAAGCGTTGCGGACAGAGCAAGGCCAGAAGAGATGGGATCTATTGGGAACTGGTAGAG
>JACUUR010000031.1 GCA_014859205.1 Dehalococcoidia bacterium
TCCACCAGAGCGTTCTCTATGCCCATGCTAACCAAGACCTCACAGGCCCGATCTACGGAATACCCCTTGGCAATCCCCCCCAGTGTAACGCCCATACCCTCCCTGTTGAACCTCGCCCTGCTGCTTTCACGGTCTATTATCAGTTCCCTGTAGTCCACCAGTTCTAGCACTGCCGCGAGTTCGTCACCGGTCGGCATCTTCCCCGTCCTCTTCACCTCCTCCATCCAAAAGTCCACTAGCGGCTTCACGGTAATGTCGAAATGACCTTCCGTTAAGATGCTGTACTCTTCGGACTTCTTCAGGATGTGGATAACCTCGGGTGACAGCTCCACCCACTGCGTCCCGCCGTTGTTCAGCCTGTATATCTCGCTGCCGGGGTCTTCGGCACTCATCAGCGCTTCGATTCGATCTATCTCGCGGAAGGCCTCCCTGATGGCTTCTCTTGCCTGTCTGACTTCTTCGCTGTCATCGGCGGGCACCGTGATGGTCACGATCGTATTCATGGCCACACCGGTTCCCGTTACCCTTCCGTCCTTGACGGTTATCCGAGGAGACATGATGCTGACCGCACCCATGATCAGAGCGGAAGCCAGAACTGCCACCACCAAGGCCAACCCCACGCGCCCGGCAGACCCGAACCTGAGGAGTCGAGGAATCAAGAACAGTCCGCCCAGCAGTCCCAACTGGCCCGCCAGCATGCTGACCGCCAGACCTATGAGCCCCAGTCCCTGAGTGAAGGTCAGGATTATGCAGGTGATCCCGATCGCCAGGCCGAACAGGTTCGAGTTCAGCACTGTGGCTGCCTTTTCTCCGGAAAGCAATTCAGCGGACTTCACCCTTGCCAGTGTGGCCGGGATGACGGCCAGGCCCATTATCCTGATCGCGTCGATGCCCTCTTGAAAGTCCGGGAAGACATGAGAGGTTATCAAGGGGGCAAGCAAGACGGTTGCCACCGCCAGTCCTACCGATAGCAAGGCTCCGGCCCGCTCAAGGTTCCTGACTCCACTCCCGCCGGACCTCTCGGGAAGCAGATAGAAGAACAGGGCATTGGGCAGAATCGCCAGGAGCAGGAAGATACGAAAGCCGAACTGATACACCGCCAGAACACCCATGGGAAACAGGACACCGATTAGTATCTTGTCAAGGAAGTACAGTGAGGCTCCCGCCAGGTTTGAGCCCCACGCCCTCAGTGAGAAGCTGGCTTTGCTCCCGACTTCCTTCAAGCTCAGGCCGGCGCCGAGGTGCCTCAGTACCCGGGTTCCGAAGATGATATAGGCGGCTACAAGACCCCCCAACAACCCGGCAACCGAACCCCATACAAGATAGAAAACCAGGGGCAGGGCCAGAGCCGCCGCCCGAACGCCTATCCACATCCACATGTACTTCTTGTAGGCCCGCTGGCCCAATTCCGAGTAGAACGCTACCGAGAACAATGATAAAGCCACAACCAGCAACCCCGCCAGCGCGGCGAACAGTGAGTCTACCCAGATACTCAGGACCAGACCGGTGACAGCTCCTCCCACACCGCCAGACGCCAGACTCAGGAAGACCGAGGTGCTCAGCAACCTCCTATTCTGCTCCCTGGGATAATAGGTGGCTATCAAGGTTCCCAGGCCCAGACCGCACAGTGCAGACACAAGCGTCGCTATCGATACCAGCCAGGCAAGATGCCCGTACGCTACAGGGTGCAAGATTCCGGCCAGTACCAGCCAGAAGGCAGTTCCCAGGACGGTGGCTACAGTCTGACCGATCCAGACGAGTGCGAAGCCTCTCTCGTTTCGCTCCCGTGGTCTCTCCATCATCGCTCTGTGTCAAGAATCACTGCTGGGGCCGCCTGAGCCTCGGGCCTGCCCGCTTCGTTCGCGCGCACCTGCCGCCACGAGTATACCAGAAATCAGTGCACCTGGATCATATGTGGGATCTTCCTGTTTCACGATGCTGCCGAAGTCCGCCACGGCGTGACCCAGAGAAGTTGTCGCGCAGATCGCAGCTGGAGGCGCGAACAGGCACACAAGACACGAGCCTGTGACAACGCCGAAGCCCATCGCCTGGGAACTATTAGCGTATACGCTGAAGGAAGCTCTGCCTGGCCGAAGGGACTCGAAAGACAGAAGACACTCAGGTGGCATGCGCGCGGCAGGCAGATGAGGTTCCGACAGGATGGCTCAACCCCGGCCGGTCTGCTACGCCTTGTCTCTTAACTCCCTGCGCAGTATCTTGCCGGCAGGCGTCCTGGGCAATTCATCTCTGAACTCGACTGCCTTGGGCACCTTGTAATGGGCCAGCTTCTCAGCGCAGTAGCTGATAATCTCCTCAGCCGATGTCTTCCCTCGCGCCTCTGTCTCAAGAACAACGACTGCCTTGACTCGCTCGCCAACATCAATGTCGGGCACCCCAACCACAACTGCCTCCCTGATCTGCGGATGAGAGACCAGTACGTCCTCCACCTCTCTGGCAAACACAGCCAGCCCCTTGTACTTGATCATATCACGCTTCCGGTCGTAGAAGTGGAAATAACCCTCTTCATCCATTCTCGCCAGATCGCAGGTCCGCAGCCAGGTTTGGCCGGCAATCAGCGCAAACGTTGTGCAGGATTCCTCTACATTCCCCCAGTATCCCTGGGCTAACTGCGGCCCTCTGATCACCAGCTCCCCGGTTTCGCCGACTGGAAGGAAGTTGGTGCTCTCAGGATCAACGATTGCCGCCAGGGTATTGGGCAGAGGTATGCCGAACGAACCCTCCTTGGGCCTGCCGTAAGGGCTGATCATGCCTGCCGAGGTGGTCTCGGTCATCCCCCACCCTTCGTGGATGGAGGCGCCTGTCCGCTCCTCCCAGCCCCTGAAAGTGGCTGGCGAAAGGGCATCCGCACCTGACACAAGCAGCTTCAGGCGCTTCCAGTCCACCTTATTGGCACGATGATAGTGACGGATATGCTCATACAGGCCGGGAACACTATAGAATACGGTTGCCTTGTAGTGCTCTATTGCATTCAGAATATCGTCAAGCTCCGGAGTGGCAAAGATCACCAGAGTATGCCCGTCGGATAGCCCTCCGAACATGACCACGGCTTCGCCATAGATATGATAAAACGGCAAATAGGCTATGATGGTCTCCTCGCCCTCCTGGACTACACCCCGCCAGAATGTCTTAACCAGATACCTGGCCGCACTCAGATTGTAATGGGTTATCATCGCCGCCTTGGGCAGCCCGGTTGTCCCTCCGGTGTAGGGAAGTGACGCTATGTCCTCCCTGACACTGAAGTCGATCTGCGGCGGTTCGGGAGCATACTTCCTGATCAGACCCTGGAGTTGATAGAACCCTTCTCTCTCATACAGTTCTGCAGGCGGGGGAGGCTTCTTCAAATATACAGACCGCAGCACGTCGTGGCCCAGAAACTTCTTCAGGCCAGGCAGGTACTCGCCTATCCCTGTCAGAATGACACGGTCCAGCTTGAGTCCAGTCTTCTCCACAGCCTTGTACAGAATATCCTGACATACGATGACCCTGGCACCGGTATCTTCAAGCTGATGCTTGATCTCTGGCGTCACGTAGAGCGGGCTTATCGAAGTGACGGTCGCTCCAGCCTTGAGAGCTCCGAAGTAGGCTATGATGAACTGGGGTGAGTTAAGCAGCAGCAGGGCAACTCTGTCACCCTTCTTGACCCCCAGGTCGTGCAGCGCCGTGGCAAATCTGTCCACCTCATCCCGTAGGTCGCGATAGCTCATCCTTCTGCCGTAGAATACAACCGCGGTCCTGTCCCGCCACTTCTCCGTAGCTTCATTGAACGCCTCCACCACGGACTTCTCCGGGATCTCAACATCCGGCGGGACGTCCTGGCCATAGAGCCTTAGCCACGGCCTGGCTTCATACCTCTCCTTGTTCGAATCGGCTGTCATTATGTCGGTCCCCCTTCTTGTTGCCGAATAGCCAGATTATATCATGCCATCGCAGGGCATCTGTACCCCGTTCTCCCCCACATCCCTCGCTCACCTCCAGAGTGACAGGATTATAATGATTATCGGCCGTTGCTTCAAGAGGAGCACCACTCAACACGGATTCCCAGGGCTGAGGCCTCCCGATCTGGCAGCACGCGAGCTAACCCGACTTCGCCAGAAGATTGGTTCTAGCTCCAGTGGTGGTCTTCCCCAATGGCAGATCCCGCCTGATCACAACGATGAGCTCTCACCGCACATATCTTCCGGACGCCTTCTCCTGTAGGCGCGCCCCCACCAGCCATGAGGTAACTTTTCAAGCTGTTGCCGGCCGGCAATGCGGGTCAGTGTCCGGTAACAATCGCGGCGATTTCGGCATCTCACGCTGAGTGTTCTATAACTCGGCCAGGACGCCCCTCGCATTCCGGTGATTGCTGGCGTTACTGGTTATCAACCTGACGGGAAGTATCATCGACCACGACCACTACCTGTCAAAGCGATGTCTTAGTGCGTGGTACTCATCCCACATCGCCTCGGGAAGTCTATCGCCTAATAAAGAGAAGAACTCCTCCACTGCCTCTAGCTCCTCCATCCAATCGGCCGCAGAAACGTTGAGCAGCTTCTCCATTGCCTGTGAGGGCAGGCTGAGACCGTCTGTGTCGATTGCCCCAGCACTTGGCACATAGCCAGTCGGTGTCTCTCTGGCACCGGCTCCACCTTGACATCGCCTGAGTATCCAGTCCAGCACCCGAAGGTTCTCACCAAACCCCGGCCATACGAACTGGCCGTTCTCATCAGTCCGAAACCAGTTAACATGAAAGATCTTAGGCGGATCGGTTAGCTTCCTGCCCAGCTCGAGCCAGTGACTGAAGTAATCGCCCATGTGATAACCACAGAATGGTAGCATTGCCATGGGGTCACGCCGCACTTCACCGATTGTGCCGTATTGGGCAGCGGTGCGCTCAGACGCCAGGGTTGCGCCCACAAACACGCCGTGCTGCCAGTTGAAAGACTGATAGACCAGCGGCGCCAGATGTGCTCGGCGGCCGCCAAAGATGAACGCTGAGATCGGCACCCCTTCAGGGTCTTCCCAGTTAGGTGCTATGCTGGGGCACTGTGATGCAGGGGCCGTAAAGCGGCTGTTCGGATTGGCACCGGGGATGATCCTGCCTTCTTCGTCAGTCATGCCCGGTCTCCAGTAGTTTCCTTCCCAGTCCAGGCCCTCGGCTGGCGGAGTCCCGTCGCCATCCTCCCACCAGACTGTCATGTCTGGTTTGAGGAGAACATTGGTATAAATGGTATTTCTCTGTATGGTAGCCATGGCGTTATGATTTGTCTTCCAGTTGGTCCCGGGTGCTACGCCAAAGAAACCGGTCTCAGGATTGATCGCCCATAACCGTCCGTCTTCCTTAGGACGAATCCACGCGATGTCATCGCCGATCGTCACCACTTTGAGCCCTTTAGCCCTTAGTGCATCGGGGGGAACAAGCATGGCCAGATTAGTCTTTCCGCAAGCGCTGGGGAAAGCTCCTGCAATATACGTCATCTTGCCTTGCGGGTCCTGGATGCCAACGATGAGCATGTGCTCGGCAATCCAGCCCTCTCGTCGCCCCATGTAACTGGCGATGCGAAGAGACAGACACTTCTTGCCCAGAAGAACATTGCCTCCGTAGCCGCTGCCTACGCTCCAGATAGCATTGTCCTCCGGGAATTGAAGGATGAGACGCCTGTTTATGTCCCGCTCTGCTTGCCCATGCAGGCACTTGGTGAACACACCATCGTCGCCTAGCGCATCAAGGACCGGCTTGCCCATACGGGTCATGATGCGCATATTCAGCACGACATAGATGCTGTCCGTAAGCTCAACGCCAAACTTGCTGAAGGGTGAGCCTATAGGCCCCATGGAAAACGGAACAACATACATAGTGCGTCCCTTCATGGAATCCCTGAAAATGGCTCCCGCTCTCTCGTAACCCTCCTTCGGACTCATCCAGTTGTTGGTTGGGCCGACGTCCTCCTTGCGGCTGGTGCAGATGAAAGTCAGATGCTCGGTCCGGGCAACATCGTCGACTGCGGTACGGTGATAGACGCATCCAGGAAGCTTTTCCTCATTAAGCCGGATGAGTTCTCCAGTGGCAAACGCTTCTTCCTCCAGACGCTCCCGCTCTTCCTCAGAACCATCGCACCAGACGATGTCATCAGGCCGGCACAGCCTCGCACACTCTTCGATCCAACTCTCCAGCAGACTGTGATTTCCCAACTCGGCCTCCTATTCCATGTCAGCACCCTTTTGCGGTTGGCTATAGCATCGCCAACCAGAAAGGACTCAAAGGGCACCATCGCCTTCTTCGGGAGGTCCTGGCCTTCGTCACGGCCGAGTAGACCAGAACTTGCCGACAACTGATTTTAGCACGAACACTTCTGCTGCGTGCTAGTCATTATCGCCGACGCTTTGAGCGTCCCTCTGTCGAAATTCGTCACCATATAAGGAGCATATCTCATACGGCCCTGTCTTAAGGCGATGCGGTACTGTGGGTGCACACTATGGACGATTGTTGGACGAGGGTGCACAGACCGCCCGATGGCTGTTAGATACTGTTTGCTACCCAATAGCTACCAGCGAGCCATGTTATACTGATAGCTATGCCAGACATAGTACAGATAATTCTGTATTCGTTTGCCTCAGGGGCAACTGTAATCCTTGGAGTGTTTCTGGCAAGGCTAAAAATACTACCTGCCAATGAGCTTGGCAGGGAAATCTCCCATGCTGTTATTGCTTTTGGGGGTGGGGTGCTGGTCGCTGCAGTTGCCTTTGTACTAGCCCCCAAAGGTATACAGATGCTGTCCATGCCGGTTCTTATATTTGCGTTTCTCCTCGGAGCAATTTGTGCCCTGTTGTTGGACAGGTTCTTTGCACGCCGTGGCGGGAAGACAGCGCAGCTCATGGCCATGCTATTGGATTTTATTCCTGAAGCTACGGCACTGGGTGCGGTTTTCTCAGTTGATAGGCAGACCGGTCTCAAGCTGGCACTGTTTATCGGGATGCAGAATCTGCCTGAATCTTTCGATTCTTTTGGCGACTTGCTTCGTAGCGGGTTTTCACCCGGCAAGGCTACATTGGTTCTCATCCCCTTTAGCCTATTAGGTGTGGGGGGTGCTGTGGCTGGCTATTCACTCTTAGCGGAGCATCAACAGCTAGTCGCAGGTTTGCTGGTGTTTTCAGCTGGCGCCTTGCTCTATTTAGTCTTTCAAGACATAGCCCCAATGGCTAAGCTCGAGAACGACTGGGCTCCGGCAACGGGCGCCACTTTTGGATTCATGCTGGGCATGATCGTAGAGAAGCTCCTGGGCGCCTAGGCCGAGTGACTGGCTATTATCCCAGGCGCTACTTTTTTGCATGTAACCGTGGGTTGTAAGGCTAGCCAAAGAAATACGGCAGTTGCGAGAAATAGCAGATTGCTACTCTTCCATAACCTCGACCAGTAGCGACATCGCGCTGCAGGCATCGGGTGTGTTTGAGTTTGGGCAACTCTTATGCCTTAAACACCAAAACAGAGACAAGTTGGGCTTATCGACCAAGCCTGCACACCGAGCACAAGGAATCACACCACCAGCCCATTTGCTCAGAGCAGTTGCGATTGACTTGAAGTGTCTAACAATCAGGGCACCAAGGAAATCCGAGCATGCTGACGAAAGGTCTTCTCAAGTACTTACATGTAGCATTGTCGAGGTCTTGTCAAAAAGTGTGGAAAAGGGGTTAGGCGACAGCGAGTACCTCCTCCCGTTTAGCTTCCTGAATCTCATGTAGATCGATGCCGAGGTAGACAAGCTCGAGCTTCTCGGGTGCATCCAGCCTCCGAAATCTCTGCTCCGGCAGCATGAGCATCTTCCAGATGACCGCTATGGCGTTCTCTATCTTCCAGTACCGTTTGGCTGCGCCTGTTCTTAACCTGAGCGCTGCAAAGGGCGATCCACCACGTTGGTCGTGCGGAGATGCCTCCAGTGTTCCTTGGGAAAGCGGTAGAAGGTGATCATCCTCTCCCAGTCGCTGAGAAGCGTCTCGCTGGCTCGGTCATAGCCTTCTCTTTTGCACCACAGCACAAACAGGTCCCTCTTCTCCTCTGCCTCCTGCTCGCTTTCGGAGTAGACTATGCTCGGCAGTTGCCTCTTGGCCTTGAGTTGCACCTTCTTGCGTGCCCATTCTTCCAGGCTCTCCCAGACTACTCTTGACGTCTGGCCTTCGGTTGTGCTTTGCTTTCTCACAGCGGTAGTGAGTACCTCCTTCCTGTTTTTTCGCTGACAGAAAGAATACTCGTTGCCGCTAACTATTTACACACTTTTTTGGGTTTACCGCGTAACGGTCAGACGATGACTCGAACACAGAGGCGAGTTTCGTTACTTCGGAGTTAGTGCTACAATGGGCAAAGCACAAACGCGATTTGCTCACTTTGTGCACGATTATTGAAGGAGGAGAGTCCTATGGAAGATGCAAAAGTGGTGATAAACCTCAAGGAAGGTATCATCGAACTGGAGGGGCCGGTTGACTTCGTACGGCATTGCCTGGACATGTACCGGCCTGCTATCAAGGGACTGCAGGGCTTATCACCTGATACCGCAGCGAGACCGGAGAAGGCCGAGTCTCAGCCTCGGAAAAGGAAAGCAGCAGCGGTCACCACACCACGGAGGGGAAAACGACCGTCGGGCATCGGGACGATCCGGAGCGGTCTGGAGGCGGGCTTCTTTGACGAACCACGCTCCACCGATGACATCAAGCGGCGACTGAGCGACGCGGGTGTCACCATCACGGACAGCGGCGTGAGGGCGAACCTCAGGAAGCTGACGCTGGACGGGTTGTTGAGCACCGTACGCAAGGGCAGGTCGGTACGCTATCAGCGGCGTAGCCGGCCCTGAAACGCAAGACATCCTCTACGCTGGTTCCCGTTCGGGCTGCGGGCGTAGCCCTCTGACGGACTGCGCAATGAGCACGTCTGCGCCATCCGCAGGGACTTGCGCTACGCGGTGGATCCGCTGTCGGTGGTCGAGGACTCCGGTGCCGGCGTCGGCCTCAATGATACCGGTGCCCCATCCCATGCCGCCAGACCAGATGTCACTCGCAGGTCTCACACCCGGCGAATAGTCGCCGTGACGGGTACAACGTCACGGATTGGTGCTGGTTATCTTGGCGCCACGACAATGGTCTGAGCAGCCCAATGAATGAAAGAGCCTGTGCCGTGATACTCGTCGCCTGTGGGTCCGGCATCTCTCTGGAATCGCCAGGAGGCTGCAAGACATGGCCACTCATCCCAGGCGATCCACTGATGCGGCTCTGTCCACGTGATGTAGAGGTTATTGGCGGAAATGCGTATGACCAGACAATTCTCGGTCGGTGCATCGACAGAGGGTGTCGAGATGCCAAGCGGCAACACGTGTCCAGGCGGCGGCTCGGAATGGCCGGCTACCGCAATCGGCAGATCGGCTGCTCCCGATATTCTCGCTGCCCAGAGTCCCTCTGCATCGGGGAATGTGTACGAAGCAGGCTCATCAGACCCGGCACGTTTCCACCAGGTACGTAAGTGGTACGGGCGGGAGGCATCCTCAACAGTGGACTGAGAGTGGACTAGGCTAAATCCCTCTGCTGCCTCGCCACCAATACTACAGACAAATACGACATCACCTTCCTGCAGCCCGGCCGGGCGCTGTACTGTATCACTTCCAGGTGAGTGGGTAGTCGTTGCCGGATTAAGGTACGGGAAGATGAACGTCTCAGGGTACGGTAGTTCCATCTCTACCAGTGAGACAAGCACGCGGCGCAAGTCAGATTCAGGCCCTGTCGTCTCACCCTGACGGGTCAACTCTACCCGTAAATCATCCCAATTCTGCGGCTCATTGCTCAACTCGTATTCGCGCGTTGTCCATCTGGCCGGTATATTCCCCTCGACCCACTCTTGTATTAGCACATCTCCGTCATAGAGCCTTACGATGAGGTCAAGCGACACACCGCCAGGAAGATTCTTGGCAAAGATGTAGCGTACTACGCTGGGTCCATTACCGGGTGGGTGCCCTTCGCTGAGGCCAAGCATTGTTGATACGTTGGCATCATCGGGCGAAGCAATCATGGCGGGTTCGTCACTCCAGATAGCAGATGTACCACGGTGTAGAGCCGGATACCAGCGGCTGACTACCGTCCAATCAGTGTCGAACTCTTTGTCGGGCAGGAGCGCCTGTTTCTGTGGGTTCCATTCAGGAGGTGTTGGCGGTTCGGGCCTTGTGTCATCAATCATCTCAAACTCTGCAGTTATTGAGTAGTGGCCATTCATCGTAAGAGTGGTTGAGGCGCTCTTGACATCGATAACGGTGCCGACATCGCCGGTCCAGTTGACAAATCGGTAGCCCTCGGCGGCTTCCGCCACCAGGTCAACCACCGTTCCAGCATCATAGACAGAAGTCCCCTCACCGGGAGCGGTTACCGAGCCGCCTTCGGTGGTCGATATAGTCAGCTCGTACTGTGGAGCGCCAGGGCACCCCAACGATGCGATCACCAGGGCAAGCGCAATCAAGACAACAGCCAACCTTATCATGTATCTGAACCTCCGAGCACAATTGTACCACGAGTCAAGGAGCTGTCATCAGGCTGTGATACTCACGGCAGTTGCTATTACTCACCCCAGAAATTCTGGGGGCCTTTGTTCGAGGACGGTGCTGAAGTGACTGTGCTGAAAAAACGAATAAGCTAGGAAGAAGAGCAGATCGGCCAAGACAGATATCTACCTCTGCGGCGCAAAAGCTGAAGAGAAGACACTTACTGTGGGTCGCAGCACCGAAACCTCAAGTGATGAGTCCGGCCAAAGACAACCACCTTCATACCGCTGTATCACGGCTAGTTCCTGCTACGGCCGGGCTGCTCACGGTGAAAAGGCAGGGTGAAGAAGAACGTCGAACCTTTGCCCTGTTCGGACTCCACCCAGATCTGCCCGCCATGAGCTTCCACTAGTCTCTGACAGACCATCAGGCCGAGTCCAGCCCCTCGGGCCAGGTCAGGCCGGCTATCCTCGACACGCTCGAATGGGCCGAATATCCTAGCCTGCTCGTCGGACGACAGGCCCCTGCCATGGTCGCTAACCCGGATGGTCAATCGCTCCGGCTGTGCATCAGCAGAAACCACAATCTGACTTCCCGGCGAAGAGTATTTGGCTGCGTTGTCCAGCAGGTTATAGAGGATGCGTTCGATCCTCAGTGGGTCGGCGTACACTAACGGGAGCCCGTCGGGAACAGAGGCAACGAATACGTGTCCCGCAGCTTGCCTCTCTATCTTTGACAGGGTCTCTCGGATCAAGGTCCTGACATCGACCGGTTCCGCATAAAGGGTCAGCTGTTGGGCCTGCGCTCGTGTTAGCTCCAGCAGGTTCTCTATCAGGTAGGAGAGGGACTCGCTCTCTAGAAGCGCATCTTTGAGGAGTTGCCGTACCTCGCCGGGCGGCAGGCGACTCCACTCGGCGAGTACAGTGCTCAAACAGCCGCCGATCACAGTCAACGGTGTCCTTAGTTCGTGTGAGATGAGTGCGATGAACTCATCTTTGACTTGCTCAACTTCCTTGCGTTCGGTGATGTCGACAAAGGAGGCCATCACGCATATGGGCCTGTCATCAACGTCGGTGACCAGGTTTGCGGAGACCTCTACATCGAACCGCGAGCCATCCTCTCGCCTTGCGCTGGCTTCGCCCTGCCAGGCACCTTTCTCCAGGACTTCACTCAGTGCCGCGACGGCCGCGCCAGTCTCGGCGAAGAAGGAGGAGACGTGTTTGCCGACTATCTGACCCTCTGCCTCGTAGCCCCACATGCTGAGGCAGGCCAGATTTACATCCGTCACACGGCCGCCCAGATCTGCGATGGCAATGCCGGTGATGGCCGAGGCGATGGCGAAGTCCTTGACCCTGAGTTCATTCTCCACGCCCTTCTGCTCGGTAATATCCTGAACAGTCCCAAGTCCCCCCTGGAGCAATCCCTGCTGGTCAAACTCCAACTCAGCCCTCTCGCGGACCCACCGTGTCTCGTTTCCTACTATGATCCGGTGTTCGATTTCATATGGCTCGCCACGAAGAGCCGCCTTCCACTTCCGGTTAACGTATTCCCGGTCCTCCGGGTGCACCCTTGAGAGGAGAGTCTCGTAAGTCATGGGTGTTCCCTTGCGCATGCCGAAGATCCGGCGAGCCTCGTCCGACCCCAAGAGGTGGTTCCTCCGGACATCCAGGCGCCAGCTGCCAATATGTGCTACAGCCTGAGCACGATTAAGGTCCTGTTCGCTCTTGCGCAACGCCTGCTCTGTCTCCTTGCGATGCGTGATATCACGGAAAACCTCGAGCTTGGAGGTGCTGCCATCCACATTCTTCAGAGGGACGTCCATAAGGTCGTATGTCCTGCCTGTCTTATCCGAATGCCATTCCCAGGAGACGGCTCTTCCCTCAGAGAAGACGGCCTCATTCTTGCACCACGGGCATGCCTCTTCCCTGTCATGCAAGTACTGATAGCACTTGCGCCCGTCAACTGCGCCGAATTGGGCCACAAGGGCGCGGTTCACGAATTCTATATCGTACTGCTGACTTACGATGTATATTCCGTCTGCCATTGAGTTCAGAATGTTTGTTATCTGGTCTCTCTGTCTGGTGATTGTCTCCTGGCTCTGGAGCAGGGCCTCTTTAGCCTGCTTGTAGATATCGCTTTCCACTATATCCCAGTTCCCTGCCTGTTTGACCAAAGCGAACTGATGGTTCCTGACCACGTCGAGCACGGCAGACCCATCACATTTATCCAGGCAGTAGGTACAGATGGCCAGCATTCTGTGTCTCCCGATCACGTCATTCACCCTGACTTCATATTCGGTGAAGGCGCGCCAGCGGTCTCTTTCCAGCCAGAACATGTTGCCCGTCAGCCGCAGTCCGGAGTAACCTCTGGCCAGCGCCTGCTCTAGCTTGTCTACCCAACCATTGAGCACACGGTCATCGTCGAATGCGCCTTCCAGCAGATACCATTCATCGTAGGGAATTATCTCTATCTGTCCTTGACGCAGGCACTGGTCAAAACCCTTCACGGCTTTCCTCATGGCTGCTTCAGCCTCGGCCGCTGCAAGCGGCTCGGATGTAATCCACATGCAGAATTCATTGTCCTCGAGCCCAGCCCGAAAGTAAGGAACAAGTATGTCAACCAAGTCCTGCTTGGCCTTATAGAACTGACAGAAGTGCGTGCCCCAGGGTATGTCGCCGATTACGTCGATGCCGCTGTTTCTGATCTCATCTCCCATCGAGAAGCTCCTCGTGTCGCTCTGCCCACCGGCCTGACTCGTTATATTCTAGTTCGGGCGCAACTGCCAGTCAACACAATGAAGGGTAGGTGCTTTGACTTCGCTGTCATTTACGCGTATCATCAGGATAGCGACTCGACACGTGCAGGATAGTATCGTGAAGCAGTTCCGTATACTGGTGGTTGACGACGAGTCTCGTATTCTCAATTTCCTCAGCTCCAAGTTGAGAGCTTCAGGCTATGAGGTGATTACCGCCGGCAATGGACTGGAAGCTCTGGAGCAGGTGCAGGCGCAGGAGCCGGACCTGGTGGTGCTTGATATCGTGATGCCCAAGAAGGACGGTTTTGAGACACTGAAGGAGCTGCGTACCTTTTCGCCGGTGCCGACGATTGTGCTCAGTGCCAGGGGGACCAATGCGGACAAGGTGAAGGGTCTCCGCCTTGGTGCAGACGACTATCTGGCTAAGCCTTTCAGCCCTGATGAACTTATAGCCCGGATTGAGGCGATGAGGCGGCGTCTGTCACCAGATGAAAAACGAATAACCCATGATCAACTCTGTGTGGGCGATCTGGTCATTGATTTCAGAAAGCGTCTTATAACTGTACGAGGAAACGAGGCTCGCCTAACCCGCATCGAGTGGCTTCTTCTCAGCGAGCTTGCCCGGAATGCCGGCAGCCTGATGCTTTATAGTGACCTTCTCACACGCATCTGGGGGCCTGAATACCGCGATGACGTTCAGATCCTGCGCACGTGGATTAGCAGGTTAAGGGACAAGATAGAGACTGAACCGGGCAATCCCAAGCTGATTCGGACCGTACCCAAGACCGGGTATATGTTCGACCCGCAGTCAGCTTGATAGTGTGAGGTGGCCGCCTCCTCCCTACGTATCGAATGTCACAGTTTTGTAACTTTTCCTAGCTTCATTTTATGACTTTGCCATCACCGGCCCCATAGAATATCCCTGATGGGAGGTCGTCAGTTCAGGTAACTGAGTGAATGGGAGTAGGGGTATTGGCACAAGGAGAGAATACCTATGATTGAGGGAAAACGCCTTGCCCTTCTGGTAGAGGACGGCTTTGAGGACTCTGAGGTCTCAGAACCGCTGCGGGCGATGAAGGATGCAGGTGCCAGAGTGCTCATTGTGGGCAGCGGGTCAAAGCCGAGTTACAGGGGGAAGAGGGGTTCGGTCGACGTGATGGCGGATACAACGGCCGATAGGGTTGACGTCAGCGAACTAGATGCCGTAATCGTTCCGGGCGGCTACGCCCCTGACAGAATGCGCCTGCACGAGCCAATGATCGATCTGGTAAGAGAGGCACACGCCAAAGGCAAGATAGTAGCCGCAGTCTGCCATGGCCCTCAGCTTCTGATCTCAGCTGACATAGTCAAAGGGCGTCGTGTTACTTCGTGGCCCTCGATAGCGGTAGACCTCAGGAACGCCGGCGCTATTTGGGTGGATGAGCCGATGGTTCGGGATGGCAACATAATCACCTCGAGGAGACCTTCTGATCTGCCCCGATTCAACAAGGCACTGATCAACGCCCTGTTAGCTGAGTCGCTTTATGTCAATGAGAGGGAGCAATATGCGGGAGCCAAACAGGATAACCACAGTTAAAGGTAAGCCACTGGTGCTGGCGGGGCCTGAGATCAGGGTGGGACAGAAAGCGCCTGACTTCAGGTTGCTGGCAACGGACTTGTCGGAAGTGCGCCTTTCGCATGGCAGAGGGAGAGTTCGGTTGCTTAGTGTGGTCGAGTCTCTGGACACTACGGTGTGTGATCTGCAGACCAGGAGATTCGAAGCAGAAGCCTCCCGATTCAAGGACGTCGTTATCTATGCCATAAGCATGGACCTGCCCTTCGCCCAGGCCCGCTACTGTGGGTTACACAGTATCACTGGTCTGAAGACGCTGTCGGACCACCGTGATGCCTCCTTCGGGCGTGCTTACGGAGTCCTGATCGAAGAGCTGCGTCTTCTCAGTCGAGCCGTCTTCATCATTGACAGGGATGATACCGTCCGATATGTCGAGTACGTTCCGGAGGTCACACAGCACCCGGACTACGAAAAGGCGCTTGAGGTTCTGAAAGGCATAGGGGCCAGCTGACGAGCGGCGCTGTGATCCTAAAGGGAACCACGACCACGAGTCGGACAGACGAAAGGTTACATGGGAGGTTAAGCAGCGGGCGGAAACATGTATAAGAAGATCCTGGTTCCATTGGATGGGTCAGAGTTGGCGGAGTGTGTTCTACCTCATGTGGAGTTGGTTGTCCAGGGGTGCGGAGTGAAAAACGCCGTCTTTCTTCGCGTTGTCGAGCCGTTCCACATGCCCGGCGGTGTGGACGACGGGGCAGGCTTCAGCGAGGAGGACATAAGGCGCATAAACTCAGAAAACAGGACTAGTGCAGAAAGCTACCTGGATCAGGTGACAAACCGCATTAGACATGACGGAGTGACTATCCAGTCAGGAGTCTTAACCGGCAGAGCGGCTGAGACTATCGCTGAGTATGCTGCCAGACATGAGGTTGACCTCATTATGATAGCAACGCATGGACGCTCCGGGGTAAGCCGCTGGGTCTGGGGCAGCGTTGCTGACCGAGTTCTCCGCTCTGCCTGCGTTCCTGTCTTGATGGTAAGAGCACCTGGGTGCGTACCGGGCATCTAGACAGGTGATAGTACGTGACGGAGGACTACGATGCTTGGAGAAACTATACGCAAGATTTCGGTGCCAAGTCATGCTGTTGCGCCTCGTGGAGCGTGGATTATGAACAGGAGGAAACAATGAAGCAATTCGGAGAGCTTTTCCAAACTGCAGACTGGAAGACCGAGAAGCATGTCCCCGCAATAGAGTGCGAGCGAACAGTGAAGGCCGGCGAGTTCTTTCCGGTGAAGATAACTCTGGGGAAGGAGATAGCTCATCCCAACACGACCGACCATCATATTCGATGGATTTCGGTCTACTTCCACCCCGACGGGGAGAAGTTCCCCCACCAGATAGGGCACTTTGAGTTTACCGCCCACGGCGAATCGACGGAAGGACCGGACAAAAGCTCAATATACACTCACCACGAGGTCGGGTTCTCCATGAGAACCAGCAACCCGGGGACCATCTACGCCACTTCTCTATGTAATATCCACGGTCTCTGGCAGGCGGACGTAGAGATCAAGGTGTCATAGCGCCGTGCCAATGACAGGCTACTGTGTCCGTTTGCCAGGGGACGTTGCTGGGGACAGTGGAGCCAGCCTGTATGGCAAGAATGGAAATGCGAGGTAGTTATATGAAAACCCATGTAGACACGTCAACTGTGGTCATGAGGATACTGGCTATCAGTCTCCCTCTCTTGATGGTGCTCACAGCCGCCACCGGTATCTCCTGTCGGCCAGACGAGCCGGAACCGGAGCCGGAATTTGACATCGCCATTGAAGGATTTGCCTACGAACCGGCAGAGATCACTATCTCGGTGGGCGCCACTCTAACGTGGCTCAACAGGGACCTGGATGTTCACACTGTAACCGCGCAGGACGGGACGTTCGATAGCGGTAACCTGGCACGTGGCGACACGTTTAGCTACACGTTTGAGGAGCCAGGCACCTTTGAGTATTACTGCATACCACACCCCTATATGACGGGAAGGGTTATAGTAGGGTAATCAGTTGTGAGGCTTAGATGAACTTTCTCGACCCCTTGCCTGTAATCAGAGTGACATTCATCCCGGGCATGGCAAATCTGGTGACCGGAGTGCTGACCTTTATCTCCTGCCGCTGCCTACCCGGTTCGCGACTATATCCGAGTTTGATCAAGTGCAAGCGATATTGAGAGTCTGACAAATGCCACTGCTGCATCTGGTGGATATTCTGGCCCTCAGTGATTATGCGGGCCTCTCCGGCGTTAGTAGCTTAATGGATGACTATAGGTTCTGACTGAAAGGAGGTGTATTGTGGCTTATCTACCGAATATCTACAAAGGATTCAAGCACCGATTTCCGGAGCTTGCCAAAGCCTATGATGAACTGGCAGTGAAATGCCATGACTGGGGGCCCCTGGATGCAAAGACAAGGCGACTGGTAAAGCTGGGCATTGCCATTGGCTTGAGTTCAGAAGGCGGGGTGAGGTCCCACGCCCGGCGAGCGCTTGAGGAAGGCATGACCGCCGATGAGCTTCGCCACGCTGTGCTCATGGCGTTTACTACGGCTGGTTTCCCCACGATGATCGCTGCCCAGAAGTGGGTGGATGAGGTTATTGACAAACAAAAGAGGGATTAGTTTCGAGGTGATTTATGGCCGTTGATTTTAATTTCATAGTAGGCGGAGAAGCAGGACAGGGAGTGCAGTCAGTGGGATCTCTGCTGGCCAAGGTCTTTGCCCGCGGCGGTTACCACGTCTTCGCCGACCAAGATTACGAGTCGAGAATAAGAGGCGGCCACAACTTCTTCCGCGTCAGAGTCAGTGACGGCAAGGTAGGCGCGATTGCAGAAAACGTTGACATACTGATCGCGCTTAACATGGACAGCATCGAACTGCACCAGCCGAAGGTGGCTGCTGAAGGCATTATCATCTTTGATGGCGAGAAGATAAAGGAGGTCAGCGGTAATGGTAGCCTTCTGAGCATACCGCTCGAGCGGCTGGCCGAGGAAAAGGCCGGAGGCAAGCTCATGACCAATACCGTTGCCCTCGGTGCTGCCCTCTCGGCGGTGAACTACGATCTGAACGCGTTGAATGGTGTTCTGTCCGACCGGTTCGGGACAGGCGACATGGCCGACAAGAATATTGAGGCGGCCAGAGCGGGGTATGACTACGTCCAGTCTGAGCACAGAGGGGTCTTCCCCAGGTTCAGACCCCTCTCCAGGAACAGGAAAATGCTGGTCAGCGGCAACGAGGCGATCTGCTTGGGAGCCATTGCCGCAGGATGCAAGTTCATGGCTGCCTATCCTATGACTCCGGCCAGCTCTATCATGGAGTATATGGCAGCCAAATCGGAGGACCTCGACCTGGTAATGGTGCACGCGGAGGATGAGATAGCTGCGATCAACATGGCCATCGGGGCCGCTTACGCCGGTGTCAGAGCTATGACTGCTACCTCCGGCAGCGGCCTTTGCCTGATGGTGGAGGGGATAGGGCTGTCAGGCATTACTGAGACGCCAGTGGTCATAATCGACGGGCAGCGACCGGGTCCGGCGGTAGGCCTGCCTACACGGACGGAACAGGGTGATCTTCAGTTTGTACTTCACGCCCATCACGGCGACTTCCCTAG
>JACUUR010000032.1 GCA_014859205.1 Dehalococcoidia bacterium
CAGGGTCAACAAGAGGACCTCCAGATGTGCTGAGAGCTCGTTCTTACCGCCCTGCCGGGCGATCTCCACGGAGATGGTCAGCCCCATACCCTTCTGAATGGAGTCCACGGCCGCCCGAGCCACCTCCAGTTGATACGGTCTTAGTTTCATCGTCGGCCGTCAGCGCTCAGCTTTCGTTTCGGACATTCTTCTTCGCCCCGACCTGTTCGGGCGAAGAATCTCACCGTGCCCCGGACCGACAGCCGCCCATAGAGGCCGGCTGCAGATCCCGGCACCACGCTGCCAGCAGGACCTCACCGGCTGGCTATCTTGATGCCCATCCCCACCCCCAAGGGCACGGCCATCTCGGCCAGCACTTTCTGGATGGCTTCCTTGAGAGACTTCTTCTGCTCCCTGGTGATCTGATATCGTGTCTTGACCAGCCGGGCTATGACATTGGCCGCCTGGAAATGCAGGTCGAGCCGCTCAGGCTCCCGCTCCAGTAGCTCTCTGAGCTTCAGCCTGAGCAGGGCGATCTCCTCATCGATTCCCTCCACACGCGCAGCCTCCTCCAAGTCAACCTGTTCGGCCTCATCCAGGGCCCTGCTATAGAAACCCCGCGGGCTATTTCTTGTCTTGCTGTTTCCTGCTGCCATGATGCTTGTGTCGTCTCCGGGAACGTCCAGCAACCCCGCGGGCTGAACTACCCGTTCCCGCCGAACGGCGGGATCTTACGGGTGTTCTATACACCGAGGCCTTGACCAGGCCGTAGACGAGAACATACGCTGCCAGGGTGTAGTCCTGCTTCTCAAGGGCCGCCCGTAGTAGTTTCACGGGCACAGAATAGCACAGGTGTGCTATAAAAGCAACGGTGTTTTGTCGCGTCAGAAGATGACCTTCAGAGCCGACGCGATCGCCCAGCCCAGAGCACCACACACCGGGAAGGTCAGTATCCAGGCCAGCACGATGTTTCTGGTCACGCCCCACCTGACCGCAGAGAGCCGTCTGGTGGCGCCCACCCCCATCACCCCAGCCGACACGCAGTGAGTGCTGCTTACAGGAATCCCGAGCCTTGAGGCCATCTCAATGACAGTAGCAGCTGCAAAGTCGGTGGCGAAACCGTGAATCGGTTGCAGCGCCGTGATCCTGAAGCCCACCGTCCTGATGACCTGCCAGCCGCCAATCGCTGTGCCGGCACTTATAGCGAGTGACGAGACGATTATGACCCACCACAGACCGCGGCCAAGTGCAATCTCATCCCAGACAGCAGCGGCCTGGGCTGACTGGCCGGTGTGCTCATAGAAGATCACCAGGGCCATGGCGATGAGGCCTATGGGCATCTGCCCGTTGTTCTTGCCCAGACTGTAGGCCAGGAAGGCGGACGTCAACCATTGCAGACGGCTAAACACGATCCTTATCCTGGCAGGAGCCTTTCGTCGGGTCGCCCACAGCAGGGCCAGCACCAGGGCAAAGCCGCCCACAAAACCCAGGGCAGGGGCCGTAACCACTGAAGCCAGCACCGGCTGCATGACACGCCATTGCACTGCCTCCACCCCCCCTGCCATCGCTATGCCGGCTCCTGCCAGCCCGGCCACGATACTGTGAGTGGAGCTAACCGGCAAGCCGCGCCGGGTAGCCAGGCTAACCCAGATGATGACCGCTGCCAGGCCGGCAAACAGCGTCTCATACAGAACTGCCTCCGGGAGCAGGATCCCCTTGCCGACCGTCTTGGCGACCTCCAGGCCCGTGGCGGCGCCAGCGAAGGTAAAACAGGCAGCCAGTATTATGGCGTTCCAGGGTGAGATAGCCCGGGAGCCAATCGAAGCAGCGACGCTGTTGGCAGCGTCATTGAATCCGTTAACTATACCGAAGCCGATGGCTGCCGCGATTACCACACCCAGCAGAACGAGCTCAGGCATGCTTCAAAACTATACCCTCGAGGACATTGGCCACGTCTTCGGCCCGGTCTGTGGCATCTTCCAGGTGCTGGTAGATCTCGCGCCACTTGATGACGTCACAGGCATCGAGATGACACATCTCGAACAACTCGGCCAGGGCAGCGTGCTGTACGTCGTCGGCCTCATTCTCCAGGCTGTTGATCAGCACACACTGCTTGAGAATCCACTTGAACTGGTCGCGGTTCCGCAGCCGCGGCATTACCTCGTTCAACTTATGAGTGACTCTGGCCACGATCCGGGCCAGTTCCCGGGCCCTTTCCGTGGGTTCGGTGATGCGATACAGATAGGCCGTCCTGCCCGCAGCCTCGATGAAGTCCATGACATCGTCCAGGCTGTGAGCCAGGTAAGTGATATCCTCCCTGTCGATGGGAGTCACAAAGCTGCGATGTAGCTTTTGTATGATCTCGTGGGTGATCACGTCACCCTGGTGTTCCAGGTCCTTGAGTTGTTTTGCCTTCGCCTCTACATCTTCATAGTTTTCGAACAGGTCAAGCAGCTTTTCCGCAGCAGTAACCAGGTTGGCCGTCGCCTGTTCAAACAGATCGTAGAACTCCGCATCCTTAGGACTTCTGAAGAACCTGGCCAAGGTGCACCTCCGTCAGCACACTCTTCGTGTACCACACTCCGCTTGCGTTCCGCCGCACATTATAACAGACCGCCCGGAATAAGCTACCCCTTCTCCTCACCCCACCACTTCTTGAGCCTGTCGGCGATCTCCCTTTCATAGCCCTGTTCGCCGGGCAGGTAGTAACGCCTTCCCTCCAGAGAAGGAGGCAGGTTCTGCTGCCTGACGAAATGGCCGGGATAATCGTGGGCGTACTTATACCCTTTACCGTATCCGGTGCCGCGCATCAGGTCGGTCACCGGATTGCAGAGGTGAAGCGGCACCGGCTCGTTGGGGCCGTTCCGTATGTCCTGCTGAACGCGAGAATAGGCTGCGTACAACGAGTTGCTCTTGGGCGCGGCGGCCAGGTAGACCACCGCCTGGGCCAGAGCCAGGCTACCTTCGGGCAAACCGATGAAGTGCACTGCCTGCTGGGCGGCCACAGTTATGACCAATGCCTGCGGGTCTGCCACGCCCACATCCTCGGAGGCGAAGCGCACCAGGCGACGGGCGATATACAGCGGGTCTTCTCCGGACTCCAGCATGCGTCCCAGCCAGTAGAGAGAAGCATCCGGGTCCGAACCACGCAGGGACTTATGCAGTGCCGAAATCAGGTCATAGTGCTGTTCACCAGTCTTGTCGTAGAGCAGGGCCCGGTGCTGAAGTGCCTCTTCAACTGTCGAGAGGTCTACTGAGCGCGACCCCTCGCCATCGGGCAGGACTGCAGACGCAGCCATCTCCAGGGCGTTCAGGGCTATCCGGGCATCTCCGTCACAGGCGGTCACCAGGTGCCGCAGGGCCTCCTCACTGATGCTGACGCCTAGCTTGCCCAGTCCTCTTTCTCCATCGTGGATGGCCCGCTCCACGATGGCCCTGATTTGCTCATGGCTCAGCGGGTTCAACCTGAAGACGCGGCTCCGTGAGAGCAGGGGAGCGATGACTTCGAAGGAGGGATTCTCCGTGGTTGCTCCGATGAATGTAACCGTGCCATCCTCCACGAAAGGCAGAACGGCATCCTGCTGTGCCTTGTTGAAACGGTGAATCTCGTCCACGAAGAGGATCGTCTTCTGTCCGGAGTGCTTCAGTCTCTTTCTTCCCTCTGCGATGACATGCCGCAGATCAGCTACGCCGGCGCTCACGGCGCTCAAGGAACTGAACTGCGCTCTGGTAACGCTGGCGATTATGCGGGCAAGCGTTGTCTTTCCACTGCCCGGTGGCCCCCAGAAGACCATCGAAGGCAGCCGGTCTGCCTCAATGCATGTTCGGAACACACGCCCCTCGGCAACCAGGTGTTCCTGCCCGACGAACTCCCCGAAGGTCCGCGGGCGCATCCTGGCCGCCAGAGGCATGCTCTGCGGCGAGCTCGCTTCCTCAGGCGGCATCTCGAACAGAGGCAGGTTATCCATCAGAACAGCTCTTCAACATCATCATAGGTCTTCTCCGAGCGCCTGGTAATTTTGCCCACAATGACCAGATTATCCTTATCAAACACAGCATATACGATACGCCAGACCCCAACACGGATGCGGTGAATGGGGCCTCTCAGTTTCGTGCCGCCTCGAGGTCGAGGATTGCCCGGCAAGCTACGTAGAGCGACAACTATGAGCTCCGATTCCTTACCACGGATTTCGCTGAATTCACGCTGTGCCCTGGAGTTAAGCTCAACGCGATACACTTGCCTTCTTCCTGGACAGGTATTCCTCTAGTTCCACTGCGGAGCCGGGTTGACTTCGGTATCGGGCTAACTCGTCCTCCATATCCCGAATGTCTTCGATGTCCTCGCCATAGACAATATCTACGGCCCTGCGGATCAGCTCGGCGATTGACGTGTCGTTCTCAAAGGCTAGTTTCTTCAGCCCTCGATGCGCCTCTTCATCGACGTAGACCATGGTCTTCTTCATTTATGCCTCCACTGTGTGACTCGCAGTAGCATAACATATATATGTCATTCTGTCAAAGCCCGTCTGGATGGACTCCTTGCTGAACCATCTCGAATAGAGGCAGACTGCCCATCATCTACAGCGCATAACCTTCGAAGACCAGATCGTCACGGAGACCAAGAGGCAAAGATAGAAGATCAAACATACAGATCAAAGTGTAAAGATCACTTTCTACCCTTGAGGGTCAGTATACTAGCGGCAAGTATATCGGCAATCTCAGTTGCTTCTTTCAGAAGCCCATCAACCGTCTTCCCGTCACCTCTTCCAGAATCTCTGAGTAACCCCAACCAGAACTTGCACTCATTTGCTGATTTCAGTGCATGATTAAAGAAGTTCGTGTAATCCCTCCTTGACGACGCCGCTTGAGCTTCGATCACATTGGCGCCGATGCTAGTAGTGCTACGCAGCAGTTGGTCAGTGATAATCCTGGAGGCCTGTTCCGCAGGTAGCTGATCAACGAACCTTATTACATCCAATGCGAACCTGTAAACACGATTCCCGAACTCGCTTTTGAAATTTGCTCTGTCACTTTGCATTTTGATATTTGAGTTCTCCTGTGTACAGCGCTATGCTGAAGTATTCACCTCATTAGCCACCGGCTCACTTGAACCGTCTCACCTCGAAGCGATAAAGGCTGACCGGCTCATCGCTTGAGATGCCCGCCTTAACCCGGCAGATCGCGATTTGCTCTTCGACGCTGTCTACGCCTTCCAGGGCGGGCAGCAACAGCCCCCTTCTCGAACCACCCTCTACGATGATTCCGTATTTCTCATGATCGAGTTCACCAATGTCGGTAACGAGCTCGGGCTCAGTGAGTATGTCCACGCTATACTCCAGATCACCCAGTTCGGAAGGGTCGACCGGGGCAAAGCGGGGGTCTCTGGTGGCCGAGCTGATGGCGTTGGTAATGATCTCTTGAGCCACGTTGTTCTGAGTTGGCTCGAAGGTGCCGATACATCCCCTCAATCCTCCATGCTTGTGCAGAGAGACGAACACCCCTGCCCGTTCGGTCATCTCTGGAGTTAGCTCCCCGGGATCGGGGGCTTTGCCCCTCAGGACGTAGCTTTCCACTGCCTCCTTAGCCAGCTTCACTACCGGATGGAGTTCGCTTGCCATAAAGCACCTCCCTTGCCAGAGCCTGCCTTGTCACAACCAAGACTTGACCCAGGCTATTCAAGACGCCACTATTCCGGTACCAACTGTAGTTGCCTGATTTATCAGGCCGGCCCCAAGGCTAGTCAACGTAAAGCCCAATGAATTGGGCAACTACAATACCATCTTCTCCGCCAGCGGGTTATTCTGGATATACTCCCGGACTCTTGCCAGCGCGTTGTCATCACGAATCACATGCTCGTAGTAGTTCGGCTGCCATAGCCTGAACCGGCCTGCCTGGTGGTCACCGCTTTCAATCTTCTGATGACTTCGGATAGCTTAAGCTGACACTCTTCCAAGATCAATATCAGATGAACATGAGATGGCATTACGCTGTAGTAGTCCAGTCTTACTCCGTCTATCTTACGGGGCAGTCGTTCGATGGACAGCGCAACTACTTGCTTGTTCCTGCCCGTCAAATACGGTCTTCTGTAATCAGTGCAAATCGTTACGAAATAGAACCCATTTGACGAGTAGTCATAGTCCCTCAAGCGTACATTCTTGACCGCTCTCACCGCCTACTCCTACGTCATATTGCTACGCCTGTAGTTCCCTGATTTATCAGGCCATTCTCAGGTCCGGAAATTGAGGTCTGCTCCACAGGACCCGCACCTTGAGCCATCCAGTCCCACCACCCGTGTATCATAGCCAACCCGACCCACAGCCAGGTTGCCGCAGGAATAACACACGGTGTTCTCGTATTCGTGCCCCGGCACATTGCCCAGGTAGACGAACCTCAATCCAGTCTTTTTGCCTATGCGATATGCCTTCTCCAGGGTGGCCACCGGCGTGGCTGCAAGATGGGCAAACTCATGCAGCGGATGAAAGCGAGTCACGTGCCAGGGAGTAAGCTCACCCAGATCGTCTCGAATCCAACCGGCAATGCTTCTCAGTTGCTCATCGTCATCGTTCAGGGTAGGAATGATATTGGTCACCACCTCAACATGCATATTCCATTTCTCTTTCGCCCGTCTGGCCACGTCCAGGATGCCCCGCCAATGGGGGATTCTGGCCAGTTGGCGATAGACATCATCGGTGAAGCCTTTGATATCCACCCTCCAGGCATCCAGCCAGGGGCCTATAGTGTCGAGGGCCTCGGGCGTGGCGTAGCCATTGGTCACATAGACGGTATACAGGTGGTTGTCCCTGGCCAGTTTGGCCGAATCCAGCGTATATTCAAACCAGATCGCCGGCTCGTTGTAGGTCCAGGAGATACCACGGCAATCTTGTCTCCTGGCCAACTCGATCTCTCTCTCCGGCGGTAATCGCCGCGACCCGGGCGGGATGTCCGTGCAGGAGATCTCCCAGTTCTGACAATCCTTGCAGTGAAAATTGCAGCCCCAGGTGCCCAGAGAGAAGGCATAGGTGCCGGGGAAGAAATGAAACAGAGGCTTCTTCTCGATGTGGTCAACCGCCATCGAGGACACTTCGGCATAGTTCAGAACGTGGAGCGCGCCGTCCCTGTTGACCCGCATACGGCAGACGCCCAGCTTGCCGGGATTGACCAGGCATCTCCACTGGCAGACGTGACATCTCACCCGGCCGCCAGGGAGCTTCTCGTAGAGCATCGCCTCCCTATCCATCCAATACCATTATACCACCACACCCCAGTCATAACGCTCACCCCTGCGGTAGCAGACCATGTCCCGAGCGGCAGGCAGAGGACCAATGCCCGGCGTTGAGCATGGCAGCGGGGTTGCACAGGTAGCTGATACTATCTGTCGATATAGACGCGGGTCAGGTCGGGAATGCCCATGGGGCTGAGCTCATAGCCCTTGACATGAGGCTTGACCAGGACATGATTGACGCCGTGCAGCAGGGGCAGACAGGCAGCCTCGTCAATCACCAGGCGCTCAGCCTGCTGATACATGGCCATGCGGAGCCCCTCATCCTGCTCCACTGCCGCCTGATCGAGCAGGGCATCCAGATCGAAATTGGCGTATCCGCCGAAGTTATACTGGCTGCCCGTAGAGAAGAGAACATCCAGGAAGTTGTGTGGATCGGGGTAATCGGCTATCCAACCCATCATATAAACATCATCCTTTTCCTCTCCCAGATGGTAAACAAACTTCTCCGGTTCCAACTGCCTCACCGAGACCTCCACGCCGAGGTTCTGCTGCCACTCCTGGACGATAGCGCCCAGATAGCCAGGAATGTAATTGCCATAACCGGACAGGGTCAGGGTGATGGGAGGAAGGTTCGAGACATCTCCGTATCTCGAGGCAGCGATGAGCTCCAATGCCTTCTCCACATCGTAGTCCTGTCCCTCAAGGGTTTCGTCATATCCGGGCATGCCCGGCGGCAGGATCCCGTCAGCCACACTCATCATATCCCTGAATATCACCGTAGCTATACGCTCCTTGTCCACAGCATGGCAGAAGGCGAGGCGCACGTTGGCATCGTCGAAGGGAGGTCGGGCAGTGTTGAAGCCGAGATAGTAGAGGCTTAGCTCGGGAGACGCAGCTAGCTCGCCGTAGAACGGACCGGCCTCATCACGCACCCGATCGATATAAGCGAAGTACACAGAAGCGACGTCGATCTGGTCCATCTCATACATCATCATGGGCGCCCCGGCCAGCAGATAGAAGACGACCTGATCCAGTTTGGCAGGCTGGCCGTAGTAGTTCTCGTTGCGCACCAGAACCAGCCACTGCCCCTCCCTCCACTCCTCCAGTTGAAAGGGCCCGGTTCCGTTCGGCCCTCGCCACCAGTTAATGCCTGATTCCACATCGGCGCTGTCGACCACAAAGGCGGTGGGATAACTCAGTTTGCTCAGGAAGTACACCCTTGGCTCTCCAATGATAACCCGCAGGGTGTAATCATCGATGACCTCAACACCGCTGATCTCTTCAGCTCTTCCCGCCAGCATGTCGCCGACACCAACAATGTCGCCCAGATATGTGGCAGCTGTGCCTGAGCCGGTGGCCGGATCGCAGGCCCGTTCCCACGAGTATTTGAAGTCGGCAGCCTTCACCTCTCTGCCATTGTGGAATGTCACATCCTGTCGCAGGTAGAACGTATATGTCCTGCCGTCAGGGCTGATCTCCCAGCTCTCGGCAATATCGGCTACTATGTTCAACTCATGGTCCAGCCGCACCAGGCCGGAGAAGATGTGCACGACGTAAGTGTGAGATGACATGTCGGCGGAAATGGCCGGGTCCAGTGTTATAGGGCCATGATCCAGCAGACGCAGTTCCTGATCTACGGAACCGGGAAGCCCATCATCCCACCAGAAAGGACAACTCGCCAGAGGCAGCAGAAGCAGGACGCAGACCAGCGAGAGGAGTACAATCCACCGGGTCCTTCTGTCACCAGTTTTCATGGCTCTACAAACCACCCAGTTTTCTGCCGGACCGGGGACAAGCTTGACACCCGGTCAACAGCTGAGGAACGGCCGCGTCCCCGCGACAGTCCACGCATATTGGGAGCCGGCCTCCGGCCGTTGTTACCATGGCTATTCCTGCTCCTTGAGCTCATAGTCCATACTGCCCAGGCCGAGCTCCTGAGCAGTCCGCATCTGCACAAGGCTATCTGTGCCGTGTATCGCGCCCAGTATATCGGCAGACCTCATCTCGGCGAATCCCCTCAGGGGCTCGCTGCGCCCAATCAGATCCAGAGATGCCCGGTCAATGGCCACCACATCCGTCGAGGCCAGGATGCCGACGTCCGGGACTACCGGCGAGCCCGAGGGTGCGACGCAGTCACACAGCGGTGTTACATCCTGGACGAAATTCATAAAGGCCACCTTGGAGTGAAACCGGCTGAGCACCCCGGCGGCGGCGTGGGCCAGATAGACCTGCAGGTCCTCCTTTGCACGGGGAGGCAGACAAAATACGCCCTCGGGGCAGAGGTAGAAACAGCGATTGCAGTTCATGCACGCCTCTTCGTCGCGCACCATCTTCTCATCCTGTAAGGCCATGCATCCGAAAAGACAGGCCTCAACACATTGGCCGCAGCCGGTGCACCTGGCAATATCGATGACGCCCCGATTCACCCTGTGTTGCGCAGCCTTCGACTCCTTGGTGACACAGCCCATAGCCAGGTTCTTGATGGAGCCGCCAAAGCTGGCTATTGGATGTCCTTTCACATGAGTAAGCACGATCATGCTGTCGGCCTTGAGTATCTCGCCGGCCACCTTCAGTTTCGCCAAAGAACAATCAGAAACCCGCCCGGGGACATCCACCCACTCACCGTCATAGCCCTGCTCCACATCGGCAATGATGATGGGCACTCCCATGGATTCCTCGGTGAAGCCATTGAAGGCTGCCGTAGCCCGATATTGCGCTGCAGTGAACCTCCTGCCGGGATAGAGGGTGGTGGTGTCCGTGACAAACGGTCTGCCCCCTGCCTCTTTGATGAGATCACACGCCCGCCGTACCAAAGGAGGCCGGAGATAGGCGCTGCCCCCATATTCTCCCATGTGTACCTTCACAGCCACAGAATCCCCTTCCGAGACAACACCGGCTATGCCCGAGAAGAGCTTCTTCATCCCCCTCAGGAAGGCCCTGCCCGTATCGTAGGGGAAGAACAAGACCTCGCTTCTCTCTTTATGTTCCATGAACCTCTCCTATCCGACTGTATGGCCCATATATCGAGCCGTAGTGCATCGTGTTCATCATAGTTACAGCTCTGTCATCTCAAACGCGGCCTAGAACAGATTGCTGGCTTTCAAGCTCAGATGGCTGTCATCGCAGACAATGATGTGATCAAGGACGTCGATGCCCATGATCTCACCGGCCCTGGCCAGTCGCCTGGTCAGCTCAATGTCCTCCTTGGATGGTTGGGGGTCACCGGAGGGATGATTGTGCACGAAGATCACCGCAGCGGCGGAGCATGACACCGCCTCCTTAAACGCCTCACGGGGATGGACTACGCTGGTATCCAGGCTGCCCACAGAGACCGCCCTGCAACCTATCAACCTGTTCCTGGTATCCAGACACGCGACCAGGAAATGTTCCCTCTTCTTGCCTTTCAAACGGCTCCTCACCAGGGCAACTGCATCCTCCGGTGATTTGAGTATGGGCTTGGGTTTATCGTCTGCATCGGCTTCCAGCCTCCTGCTCAATTCCAGGGCGGCTTTGATCTGGGCAGCCTTAGCCAGACCGATCCCTTTGATCTCAGTCAATTCCTCCAGCGAGGCGTTGGCGACGCCCTTGAGACTGCCGAACCGGCTCAACAACTTCTGGCCGGTCACCATCACCGATTCGCCCTTGGTGCCCCTTCCCAGAATCAGAGCCAGAACCTCCTGAGCAGAGAGGGATTCGCTGCCCAGCTTGACCAGCCTCTCCCTGGGACGTTCACTGAGAGGCAGATCGTGAACGGTAAAGGAGTCTTTCACAGCTCACCTTCTTCGGCTGCTTGCCCGGATGCCCTCCCGCGTTTGGCCAGAGTCAGGATAATCCAGAGAACCAGCACCGCTACCAACACGATCAGCACCGGCTGAGAGCGCCACACTCTCCCCTGCAGGGCCCCAGCCGGCACGCTGCCGTCGGCCAAGGAACTGGTCGCAAGCGTCGCGCTCCATCGGGCATCAAGGCCTTCAATATCAAAGCCGTAGACCTCGATCAGAGCCGCGTCATAGGTACTGCCCTGTTTGAAGACGGTCAACAGCTCCAGCATGAGCTCCGGCCCGTGGGCATCAAGCAGATACTCCACCAGGCTATAGCTCTGAGCATAGGAAAGGTAAGCCTTGTCAGACTCGGCCGAAAAGGGACTGCAGAGACTACGCACCGAGATAAGACTGCCATCCTGGATAGCTGTCCGCAGGCGGGACTGAAAGTGAGACTCAAGCTCGCCCTCATTGTACATGGCCAGTCCCTCGTCAAGCCAGGTGGGCAACTGCCCGTAGGGACTGAAGGTAACCTGGTGAACAACCAGGTGAGTTAGCTCGTGGACCAGAGCGCGCTTGCCCCAGTCAACCCTCGTCGGTGCAATGCCGATGGCTATGGTGCTGAACTCAGTGAAGGCCACTCCTCCGGTCCATTCCTGAGGGAAGATCATACCTCCCTGAAGATCGCCGGCAGAGGCATAGACATATATCTCAATGGGCCTTTCGGGATGGGCGCCGATGCCCTCGGTCAACCTGGCCAGCCCTTGCTCACAGGCTGCCAGCAATTCCTGAGCGAAAGAGTCGCTGCCCTGATACCAGAAGAGCCTCAACTCGCTACCGTCATCTGTCAAGCTGGTCAGGCTCTGCCAGGCAAAGCGATTGTCATCAAAATGCATCACCTGGGGCGACGTCTCGAGTCTATTCCCATCGGCGTCCTCAATCATCCACCAGTATGTGACTTCCGCGCCGGGAGGCAGGCTTCCTCTCCTCATGTCCCATCTCCAGTTGGCCGTTGTCCTGTTCGTGGGAGTGAAATCGGCCCAACCTTCGCTGACAACCTCGGCATAGTTCATCTTGTCCACCCGGTAGCGAAGACGAACATCAACTATCTCGGCATAGCTTTCAACCTCAAGGGTGAACACCGCCTCGAGGGGGAAGGACGGCTGCACGTCACTGGCTATGACTACGATGTCGGTCTCGGCAGCGACGGGTGCAGTGCCCAGGAGTACGAGGAGCAGCACCGGCGCGAGCAGGAGAAGACGTTTCATCACTTCCCTACCCTCGAGCGGAGATAGCTGGCCGTGAAACCGTCCAGTTCTCCATCCAGCACGGCCTCAGCATCATGCACCTCATAGTCCGTGCGGTGGTCCTTTACCATCTTGTACGGGTGAAGAACATAGCTCCTGATCTGGTTCCCCCAGCCCGCCTCAATGCGCTCGCCCTTGAGTCTGGCCCTCTCCTCCTCCTTCTTCTTGCGGTCAAGCTCCAGAAGACGGGTATAGAGGATCTTCAGGGCAACCTCCTTGTTCTGGTGCTGGGAACGCTCTCCCTGGCAGATGGCCACCAGTCCCGTGGGCAGGTGGGTTATCCTCACAGCGCTGCTTGTCTTCTGCATGTGTTGTCCGCCGGGACCACTGGACCTGAAGGTATCGATCTTCAGGTCGTCAGGATTGATCTCGATATCTTCCGCCTCCTCAGCCTCGGGGAGCACTTCTACCAGCACAAAAGATGTATGCCGGGCATGGTCGGAATCAAAGGGAGAGAGCCGCACCAGCCTGTGCACTCCATGCTCACCTTTCAGATACCCGAAAACATAATCGCCCTTTATCTCCACGATAGCGCTCTTAACGCCGACCTCCTCCCCGGGCGAGACATCCAGGATCTCCGCCTCATAGTCGTGCCGCTCCGCCCACCTCAGATACATCCTGAGCAGCATGTTCGCCCAATCTTGGGACTCTGTGCCGCCGGCGCCGGCATGAAGGGTAAGCATGGCACTTCGGCTGTCGTATTCGCCGGTGAAAAGCTGCTGGCTTTCCAGTCGTTCAAACAGGGCACTCAGCCGCTTCAGCTCCGATTGTATCTCCCCCTGAAACGAATCATCATCCTCCGACATCACCAGGGCGATCATCTCCTGAAGATCGGTAGTTCTCTTCTCCAGTTCACGCCAATCGCCTACCAGGCCCTTCTTACGGCTAAGCCTGCGCATCAGGGTCTGAGCCTTAGCCGGGTCATCCCACAGGTCAGGCTGCGCTGACTTCGCCTCCATCTCGGCGATCTCCTTTTCCCTGCCGGGGATGTCAAAGATGCACCATGATATCCGAGATCTGGCGGAGCAGAGCCTCCAGAGTCTCCTTCTCTTCCTGCATTTGGTCCTCTCTCTTATCTTAGCCGGCGACCCCTTCAGGCACGGCATTCTCAACGTGATCGGGCCGTCTCCCACGGTTTTCAGGACCAAGCACTAGCCTGCCCGCGGCGGCCAGATGGGCCAATCTCGTCGGCTCGGGCAGCCTATAGCCCCGGCAGCATCTCATGACCCACTCTATTGCCGAGCTGAGGCCAATTCTGTGTCCTGCCGAAACATATACCGGCCTGACCCTGGACCTGGTTCTCAACGCCGCTCCAATCAACTCGCCGTTATCAAGCAGATCGGCATGAGCGCCGGCCTCTTCTCCCAGGGGCCCATGCCGGCCGCACAGGATGGATTTGGCGCAGCCTATGGCGGGCAACTCCAGAAACAGCCCCACATGCGAGGCCAGCCCCAACCGCCTGGGATGAGCAATACCCTGACCGTCAACCATAATCAGGTCCGGTGTACTATGCAGCTTCTCACAGGCAGCCAGGATCAGGGGGCTCTCTCGAAAGGAGAGCAGCCCGGGAACATAGGGAAACGTCATCCTGCCCTCCGCTATCTGCACCTCCGCTATATCTAGTCCGGGATGGCGGAGCACCACCACGGCTCCCCTGGCTACACCCCAGGCATCAGCAGCAGATATGTCGATGCCGGCAATGAGGCGCGGATTCAGGGCTCCGCTATGAGCCACCACCCTATTGGCCAGCCCAAGCTGAATCTCCCTGGCCCGCGCAGTACTTACCTCCCAATCGTGCAACGCATGCACTCTCATTTCTCGAATTATAAAGCATTTGGCTTTGATAACAAACCCAGCAGTTGTCTGCCGCAGACAGCCCGGGCTCAGCCAGCGTGGCGGCCATGTGCGAGAACACGCTGGTGACACAGCACAAGCTTTTATGGTATAAGAACAATTGCAGGAGCAGGGCGGCGCTCCCCTGCTCCTTTGTTGGCCGCGTGACAATCAGGGCAAGCGGCAGACAGCGATGGAAGAGAAACAGGTTACCCAGGACAGCGACCAAACAGCAGCAACGCCCGGACTGGGGCTCGCTAAGGGCATAATCGCCATATTGCTGGGGGTGGAGGGGTTCCTGTTGATGTTTGCGGTAGGGATTGGGTTAGTGCTACTGTCTGCTGAATCCCCCGCAGATTTCGTCGGTAAGTACGTACCTGGTGCGTTCCTTGTGGGATTGGCTATCCTCGGTTTGTGCTTGTGGCGCGGTACCGTGGCTATCCGCAACCGCAAGGTCAGAAGGGTCACTCGTCTCAACTTCGGCCTCTGGCTCGGTTTCCTGATATTTCCTTTTGTCGGTTTCGTCATATTTCCTCTTGGTATAATCGTATGGGTGATTATGTTTCCTTCTTGCTGGGACTTCTTATCCCGCTGGTGGCCTTTGATCATAGCGGCCGTGGTCGCGGTGGTGATTACATACATCTATCTAAGGAAGACGACAGGATTCAGAGCCTCTCGGCAGCTGAACGATCGTAGGGAATAGTGAATATGCCAGAGAGGTAGCCTATGAACACGACAAAATCCTTGATAGCTGTGGGCGTTGTCCTTTGCCTGCTGCTGTCATCGCTCAGCCCTTTGATGCTGCCCGGCAACGCCCGGGCCCAGCCTGCCGATAGCCCCTGGCCTATGTTTGGCCAGAACCCTCAGCGCACCGGGCAAAGCCCTTACACCGGCCCTGATATGCCATACCTGAAGTGGCGCTTGACCACGGGAGATGGGGTGTTCTCCTCGCCCGTCATAGGCACCCACGGAACTGCCTGGACCTCAGATGACTCCTGTGCCAAACCAGCTCCTGCTATCATAGGGCCTCCCGACGGTATCTTATTCCCTGCCAATACCGACCCCGACCTGTGCGGAAACGAGCCATTTACCATCAGTTGGTACCATCAGTGCGACTCGTGCAAGTACGACATCCAGGTCGCACTGGACGAGGACTTCACCGAGCTAGTCGAAGCTTCACGATTGCATTATGAGCCACCCGACGAAGCTAATCCCAGTTACCTCGTGGAGGGCGGCGCACTCCGGTGCGCCACTACCTACTACTGGAGGCTCAGGTCTGTAGAGGTGGAGAACGATGAAGAAATCAGAAGTTGCTGGTCTCCGTCGCGGACGTTCACCGTTGCTCCCCAGACTGACTACGGCGTGAACCTTATCTCTCCTATGCCTGGCGCCACCAACATACCCAGGACCAACATCGCCTTCACCTGGACTTCGTACGCGGATGCCGACTCCTACAGCTTTGTGCTCTCGCCCAACGCCGACTTTTCCGACCCCGTCGATTCCAGGACCGGGCTCACCGCCACGGGCTACACCTTCGCGGGCACGCTGGCATATGACACTGCTTACTACTGGAAGGTGACCGCGGTTAAGGATGGCGTTCCCATATCCTGGGCAGTGAGTGTCTTCCGCACAGTAGCCGCGCCGCTTCCCCCGCCTAGAGTAGATGTCGAAGTAGGTGTCAAGGCCGGCGACTGGATAAAGAGCGAGTATGAGATTACCGGTTGGCCTGCCGGGCAGCCGTATCCGGAATGGTTGAAGCTGGAGTTCCTAACTGTTGAGGGGGCAAGCGCCGATGTGCGAGTGACCATGCGCATGTCCGACGGGACCGAAGAAACCGACACCATGCCCCTGCACATCGGCAGCGGCGCCGAAGCTCCTGGCCTCTCGGGGGGTGTCATTCCCGCTAACCTGACAACTGGAGACTCCGTATACATGACCGGCTACGGCTGGCTGACATTGGAGGGCGAAACCACAAGAAACTATGCTGGGGCAAACAGAACAGTGGTTTACGCAGGCTTTTCGCAGTATGGTGTCGAGCTTACCTATTACTGGGACAAACTGACCGGGGTGATGGTGGAGGCATCCACAACTCATGGCGACATGACCGCTACGGCCAAGGCGACAGAGACAAACATGTGGGAACGTGCACCAACCAGTATCCGCTGCTTCATCGCCACCGCCGCCTACGGCACCCCAATGGCGGAGGAAATAGAAATCCTCCGTGAGTTCAGAGATGGATACCTGCTCACCAACCGGCCGGGCAGAGCCTTCGTCGACTTCTACTACAGGGTCAGCCCGCCGATAGCCGGCTTTGTGACCGAGCATCCAACGCTAAAGCCACTAGTGCGGGCCGGGCTGGGGCCCGCTATAGCATTGACCACCGTCGTCGTCAACACCACACCCGCCGAGACGATGACCATAGTAGGCGTGCTGGTGCTCGTGGCACTGGCGATAGCCGTACGGGCAACGAAGTGGCGGGGCAGAGGAAGACAATATGCCTGACGATTCAGTGAAATGTTAGCGTGTGCCGGCTCAGGCTAGGCACAGTGATGGAGTGTCAGCAGTGCACGGTAGGCGAACTATTGCATACCAGGATTCTGGAGGAACTGAGTTGATACGAAGGAGGATAGATGAAACGCAAGTCAGTCGCAGTTAGTTTGATCACAGTCCTGCTATATATGCTTCTAGGCAGCACCATTGCTTGCGCCCCAAGTCCTGTACAGACATTCTACAATCTGACACTGGTGGCCAGATTTGGGGGAGAGTTAGTATACAACATTGAGGGACACACCGAGGATTCGGACTGCCCAGCGGGCAGGGTGTGCATGCTCATAGGTGTTCCCCGGGGCCAGGTGGTAGCCATAACGGCCGTGCCTGATGAAGGCTTTGCATTTGCAGACTGGACCGGCGATGTAGACGCCATTGCCGATGTTAATGCTGCCACAATCGCCATCACCATGAGCGGCAACTGCACCATCGTGGCTAACTTCATCAGGGAGATACGCGACTGGCACGATTTGGATGCCATCAGAGAGAACTTGGACCTGAACTGCGTTCTGATCAGCGACCTTGACTCCACTACTGCCGGTTATGAGGCACTGGCCGGTCCCAACGCCAATGGAGGAAAGGGCTGGGAACCGATTGGAACTGTTGCCACTGGGGAGAACTGGATGTGGTATTACCCGTTCACTGGTAGTCTGGATGGACGGGGGTATGAGATAAGGGACTTCTTCATCAACCGCCCTGAGGAGAGTCACATCGGGCTCTTTGGCTACATTCGTGAAGGCGTCATCACAGATGTCGGCGTGGTGAATGTCACTGTGACCGGCCTGCGTCTTGTTGGCGGTCTGGTGGGATGGAATGAGGATGGCACTGTGAACAACTCCTATGCTGCAGGCAGCGTGACCGGTAATGAGTACGTCGGCGGTCTGGCGGGATGGAACTACTACGGGACGATCCTTGGCTCCTATGCGGACGGCACCGTAACCGGTGGATGGGTGGTGGGCGGTCTCGTCGGATACAATAGCGGGAACATCGACAGCTGCTACTCCACCGGCACCGTGACCGGAGATGATGGGATCGGCGGTCTGGTGGGAGGAAATGACGGAGGCACCATTACCAACTGTCACGCCACCGGCACCGTGACGGGCTATGATGTTGTCGGCGGCCTGGTCGGATACAATGACGGGGAGATAGACTCCTGCCATGCCATCGGCGATGTCACCGGCACGTCAGACTTCAATCCCGACCCTCCTGAGGACTATGAAGGCGGCGTCGGCGGCCTGGTCGGATACAACACCGGGGATATCGATGCTTCGCATGCCACCGGCAGCGTTACCCACACCTCCTGGTACACAGGCGGCCTCGTGGGTCAGAACTGGTACGGCACAGTCAGTAACTCCTACTGGGAGAGCACGGGCATCGTGACCGGGACCCGTACCGTCGGTGGCCTGATCGGATACAACACCGGCAACGTGGACACCTGCTATGCCAGCGGTGATGTGC
>JACUUR010000033.1 GCA_014859205.1 Dehalococcoidia bacterium
CACAGGTTCTGGACCGGGGAGTATCATCTTGAGCAAGGGGTGCGTTCCATTCTCTATCTGCCCTTGAGCGTGACCGACCGTGACATCGGCACCCTGATTCTGGGCAGCCGCAAGGCCAACGCCTACAGCCTCAGACAGATAAGGCTTCTGGAGAAGATCGCCTCGCAGATCGCCGCCCCCATCGAGAACGCTCAGCTTTATGGCCGTGCCGAACAGAGGGCCCGCGTTGACGAGCTTACCGGGCTGTTCAACCGGCGCCATTTTGAGGAGCGGCTCAAGGAGGAGATATCCCGGCACTCTCGCCACGGCGAGGCCTTCTGCGTGCTTATACTCGATCTTGATAGCTTCAAGACCTATAACGACATATACGGCCATCCCTCCGGGGATACGATTTTGAGCCAGGTGGGGCGCATAATCAAGACCTCGATCAGGGATGCCGACCAGGCCTTTCGATATGGCGGCGACGAGTTTGCCGTCATCCTGCCCCAAACAGCTATAAATGATGCCGCTGTCGTAGCCGAACGTGTCCGGGAGCAGATCGCCACCAGGATGAAGGAGAAGTCGATCGCTGTGACCTGCAGCATCGGCGTGGCCGGTTATCCATCGGACGGAGCCATACCCGGGGAAATAGTCACTGTGGCTGATACCGCCCTCTATTATGCCAAGAACACCGGGCAGAACCGGGTCTACCTCTCCTCCAAAATCCTGGCTGAGTCGGGCCCGAATGAAGGCACTCACGCCAGGCACAACGGTCTGAGCACAGTTTACGCGCTGGCATCGACCGTGGAGGCCAGAGACCCCTGCACCTACGGTCATTCCAGAAAGGTCAACACCTTCGCCGTGGCTCTTGCGGAGGCGATAGGACTCACACCTGACCAGATATTCAGAGTGAGCACCGCTGCCCTGCTGCATGACGTCGGCAAGATCGGCGTTGCCGACAAGGTGCTCAACAAGAAGGGCAAGCTGAACGCAGAGGAGTGGCAGGCCATTAAGACCCATCCCAGGCTAGGAGCCACCATCATCGGCAACATCCCTGATCTGGTTACCTGCGTGAATGTCGTCCTGCATCACCATGAGAGGTGGGACGGAGCCGGCTATCCCGAAGGGCTGAAGGGCGAGGAGATACCTATCGAGGCCCGCATTCTCAGCGTGGCCGATGCCTTTGAGGCGATGACATCGGTCCGCCCCTACCGTCCTGCCCTGTGTCATGAGAAGGCGATAGAACAACTCAGACAGGGTGCCGGTTCTCAGTTTGACCCGGAGTTGGTCGAGGCGTTCATAGGCGTTATCGAGGCCGGTCTGCCCGAGAAGGTTGTGATAGGCCAGGATGCAGCCAGCCAGAAGCCGGGGCTATAGTACAGCCGCAGGACCGCACGGGGCGGGTCGTTCTCCCCTCATGGTTTTCCGCTTCGGCCCCTGACTCTGCTAGAATAGGCCCCGATCCACCATGCCAATCTGGGAAGTGTACTCCTGCTTCTACGGCTTGTCCCTGTCACGCCTGTTCCCCTATCGGCAGTTGCTGGAGGAACTCAATAGCGCCCTGGACATCAAGACAGGACACTGTGTTCTGGATGCCGGCTGTGGACCCGGACTGGTGATAGAGAAGGTCATCAGAGAGAACAAGAGCAAGGGCATAAGCATAACAGGAGTGGACTTCAGCAGAGCGATGCTGAGGCAGGCGCGCAGGAGATGCAGGGGCGAGGCAGCCGTCAAGCTGCACGTAGCCGACCTGAACAAGGAACTGGAGTTCGGGGACGATACCTTTGACAGGGTGATCTGCTCCAATACGCTCTATGCGCTCCAGAGCCCCGCCAGAACGATCGCTGAGCTTCGCAGGGTCCTCAAGCCGGGCGGGCTGCTGGTTGCAGCCAACCCTAAGCCAGAGGCCGGGCAGCGACAGATTATGAACGAGCACGTTGCCGCGATTAAGAAACTCACCCCCCTTCACAGAAGGGTTCACGGTTTTGTCGTGACCCTGTCGCTCACTCCGGTGAATCTGATTGTTATGGCCATAAACAGGACCATCATCGATAGGGGGAGAGCGAAGGGGTATCACTTCCTGGACGAGGAAGGTCTGCGGAATGCCCTGCTGGAGGCAGGCTTCTGTGACATAGAGATCAGGTCCTGCTACGCCGACCAAGACTGGCTGGTGAGGGCTCCGAAGTAGCCAGCGTGACCGGAAAGTAGCATGGTTAGCTACTAGTCCGTCAGGGGCACCGACTGCAGGGCAGCGCAAAGGCAGCTGCCGCAGTATAGGCAGTGGCCGGGGCTACTTCTTGACCAGCACACAGATGTTACGTGAGAATTCCCTCAGGGGGAAACGATGGGACTTCTCCGGCGACATGGCGATGATCTGCCAGCCGGTCTTGATCAGGAGTCTTCTCAGTTCACCGTAAGAGAACAGATGGTAGTAGCGATTGACCGTCTTATCCTTGAGTCTCCAGGGTACCTGCTGCTCGCTGGACTTCAGCCAGAACCGGGGCTGCCGACGGTTCCATACGGTTATGAAGGCCTCGCCTCCGGGCCTGAGCACACGTCTCAACTCCGAAAAGGACTTCTCTCTTTCGTGCTTGCCCTCAATATGATGATAGGTGGCCACCGATATGGCCCGGTCGAAGGTATTGTCGGGGAAAGGGAGGAACAGGGCGTCGGCGACTGCTAGATTGACATAAAACTCAAACTTGGCGGAGTATCTCAAGGCCTGCCTGAGCATGCCGGCAGCAGAGTCCACACCCCAGAGTTCGAAGGCCGACCGGAAGGGGAGGAAATCCGCACCGTGAGCACAGCCTACATTCAGCAGCTTTCCGCCCTGCCATCTTGCAACCAGTTCATCCAATTCGCGCCTCAACAAGGGCCAGTGCCTGACTCGATACCAGCTCTCAGCTATCTGGTCGAACACCTCTCTGTTTGTGGACATATATGGCCTCTGCTAAACTTTATCACACCGGGTGGGAATACTCATGAACCGGCCGGCAAGCCGGTGCCGCGGTGCTGATCGATCGGTTCGTCGCGCCGCGATCCGCAACCACATTGAGTAAGTGGACCCGAGGATTATGAAGAAGGCATCCCGGACCATATCCGGAGTGACGCCGGTAGCGGTAATGGCCAAGCCGTATCCCTGTCCGGGCAAGTGTGTTTACTGTCCCACTTCTCCGGACTCGCCCAAGAGCTATACCGTTGAGTCTCCGGCGGTGCTGCGGGCCCGAAGCTGTGGCTTCGACGCTGCAAAACAGGTGGAGGTCAGACTCAGGACACTGGCTGAGATGGGGCACGTATGCGACAAGGTAGAGCTTATCATCATGGGGGGCACCTTTCTGTCCTATCCGCGGGACTACCAGTATAGCTTTGTCAAGGACTGCTATGATGCCCTCAACGGGATCGCATCCAGTGATCTCGGAGAAGCGCAAAAGCTGAACGAACAGACCACACATCGCTGTGTTGGACTATGCATTGAGACCCGGCCCGACTTCTGTGGGGAAGACGAGATAGGGAGTATGCTTGACTTCGGCACGACCCGGGTGGAGCTCGGGGTACAGACACTGGATGATGAGGTGCACCGTATCACCAAGAGGGGACACGGGGTGGCGGAGGTTATCTCTGCCACGGCGCTACTGCGGGACCGCGGCTTCAAGGTCTACTACCACTGGATGCCCGGCCTGCCGGGGTCGACGCCTGAGCATGATCTGGAACTCTCGCGGCAATTGTTCCAGGATCCCAGGTTCCGACCGGATGGACTGAAGCTCTATCCCACGCTGGTAGTGGAGGGCAGTGAACTGGAGCGCTGGTATCAGGAGGACCGCTACCGGCCATATGGTGATGAGGAGATGGTCGATCTGCTGGTGGATATCAAGCGGCTTGTGCCCGGATACGTGCGAATCTCGAGGTTGATGAGGGATATCCCCGCCAGGTTCATCCTGGCCGGCAGCAGAGACCTGGCGCTCAGGAGCACCGTCAGAAGCAAGATGGAGCAGGCCGGTCCAGGCTGCAGTTGTATTCGTTGCCGTGAGTACGGGCACCGCCTCAGGGATGGCAGGGTGATCGGGAAGCCTGTGCTGACAAGGCTTGATTATGAGGCCGGTGGAGGCTGTGAGGTCTTTCTTTCTTATGAGGACGAGGACGAAACCCTGTTTGGTCTGTTGAGATTGAGGGCGAGTGCGAGGGAGGCGATGGTCAGGGAGTTGCACGTCTTCGGCCCCGAGGTCGCGCTGGGCGAAAGGCTGCAGCCGTCGGCCCAACACCGCGGGCTGGGCGGAAGATTGCTCCGAGAGGCGGAGCGCATTGCAGGCGAAGAGCTAATGGTTGATAAGCTATCGGTGCTTAGCGGCGTCGGGGCCAGAGAGTATTACCGAGCGCTCGGCTATCGATCAGAGGGTGCCTATATGGTTAAGAGCCTGGCAAGGCTACCCGGGACGCACAGGGGCGCACCCTCTGGCAGTCAACCCGCCTGAAGCGGCGCACGGTGCAGGCTAGACCCCCTGAACGACTGCTGAAGGTTTGACGAGCCTGTTGGAAGAGCCCACCCTCGCATATACGACGAAGCGTTCTTGCGATAGTTCGCTCTACATATTGACATAAGCAAACAGGTGTCACTATAATGAACCCGGGTAGCTACATAACCTATTCAGTCAACTGCGGAACTCCGACACTGCACAGCAACGAAAGGAGGATACCACATGGAGAATGAGGTAAAGCCAACCTGGAAACTGGCCTGGGGGTTGTGGTGGAGGATGACTCTTATCGGGCTGGGCGTATCGGTGGTGATCTGGCTGATCCTGTTTGCGGCCTGTGGTGCAGCTTTCCTACCCTGGCGCTCTATGATGTAATGGGCGTGGGGCGTAGCGGGAGATTCAGCTACACTGAGCACGGGGTGGCGGTCATGGCCTTGAATGCTCTGGGCCTGGATGGAGCAGCGATGCGCCGGTGGCTCTGGTTCAGGGTATTGACAAGCGGAGCTTTTGACTATATCTTTAGCAGGGCCGGTGGAGCAGCGTGGGGTTGGTAACCATCATGATGCGAGTAGCTTCACAAGGAGGTAGCAATGTTCTGCAGAAACTGCGGAAGAGAGTTGTCAGGAACTCCTGAGTTCTGTGCCTATTGTGGGGCGAAAGCCACAGGGGCCACCGCATTCTGCCCGAGTTGCGCTGCTCCCACGACTCCCCTGGCGCAGGTGTGCCCCAACTGCGGTGCATCGCTGGCCAGGACCGATAGGCAAGAGACCTGGCAGCCGACCGTCGGTGGCATACTCTGCATTATCGCAGGGGTCTTTCAGGTGCTGTCCGGCATGGCAATAGCCCTGTTCAGCGGCATCGCGGGCGCCATGTTTATGATGGGCTGGGTGGCCGCAATCGGAGCCCCGCTTATCATACTCGGAATCGTCGCCATAATAGGCGGCGTCTATGCCATGAAGAGGCAGGCCTGGGGCCTGGCTCTTGCGGGAGCGATCTGCGCGCTTATAGCTCCCTGGTCCGTTTTGGGCATACTGGCCATTGTCTTCATTGCCATGAGCAAGAGGGAGTTCTCGTAAGGGCACGACCCAACAGGAGGGTTAAGAGAGAGGAACCGCTTGGCGTGTTCAGGCTTGGAGGATCCATATGCGGCGAGGGGGGGGGAAGTCCGGTAGGTTAGAATCTGCATTTGATTGGACTGCGATCCCACGTGGCATGGTACTGGACTAGTGGGGTTGTTGCAGAACACCGATCTAGGGAGTCCGGGAGCAAGAAGGAGATAACTGATGTTTTGCAGAAACTGCGGCAAGGAACTGGATGGTGATCCCGAGATCTGTCCGAACTGCGGGGTGAGCCCCATGACCAGCCTCGGCGATGTGTACAAGCCCCACTTTGAGCTCATCAGCCTGTCGGATGAACAGCGAAGAGCGTTTGGCCGACACGAGATGAATCTCACAGTCTCGATCGATGCTGTGATCGGCATGCACTTCGTTACACTGGGCCTGTTTACGTTGTTCCTGTTCGGGCTGAAGCACTCACTGCTACCTCTGATCAAGCACGATGACTTCAGGGCACGACGGGCTATAGGGTTTATGTTCATTCCCTTCTTCAATCTCTACTGGCAATTCAGGTTTTGGCTTCGCCTCGTAGATCGGGTGAACTTCCAGTTGCGGATGGCAGGACTGCGACCCACCATATCCCGAAAGCTGATGCTGGCCACCGTGATTGTCGGCACCATACCGGTCGTAAACCTGGCCGCACTTCTGGTCATGTACCCTATCTGTATCGTGCACATTCAACGCGCCTGCAACGAACTGGCGGAGGCATCTTACGAACCGAGCATGTTCTGGCCTGCACAGAACCGGTCCTGAGCAAGTGAAGGCAGCATGGAGGGGCCTATTCGAGCGAATTGAGCGGTTGCTTGAGGCGCTTTTTGCCGGGAGGCAATGCGTTGATAGCGTCCGACAGGCCGCAGGGCTGCGAAATCTTGTCTGAGAAACGTTAAGGCAAAACAAAGGAGGCAAAATGCAGAGGTATCCCTTCATAAGATTTGCGGCTAGTGTTCTGAGAGTGATAGGGTGGGTAGTGTTGGTACTCGGCGTCCTGGGATCGATCGGGGTCGTATTGTTCGGGGTCGTGATGGGTGGAGTAGAAGATACCCTGGTGGTCATCGCAGGGGCGGTAGGGGGGATAGTCCTCTCGTTTCTAGGCTGGCTTTTCTTGCTGGCAACAAGGGAGATCTTTCATCTCCTGATGCACGTGGAGGAAAACACCAGAATCACCGCCGCAGCGGTTATGAAAGAGCCACCCGAAAACAGCTGACCTGCCTTGCGGGATCGTGCTTATAATGGCAGCACTCCTGTGTTTGCGGCACTGACCTGACCCCGCCTCCCTACCCCGTAACGATGATCTGGACCGGCAACTCAATGGCCCTGCAAGCAGTGCATCGCTTCGTTTCTCCATCTAAGAGAGTGTCTGAGTAATCGGCACGTCAAAGCTAGAAAGGCCCAGGATTTGGTCGCATCTGCGTTCAGGCAGTTCATTACTCGGACAGGCTGCTAGATGGAATTGTTTCTCAGATTTAATATCTTCTCGTCAACATCCCCTCCACGGGCTCTAAGGCTTTTCACGGCCTGGTCAACTCGGTCACGTTTGTTTACATCGCCGAGGTCGGCGAGCCTGGTATACAGGCCTATCCGTCGGCCCACTCTGAAGTTGACCCTCTCATCGTCGGGCAGGGACAGGTACCTGCTTATGACATCAAGGCATTTGTCCTTGTCATCCGGCATCTTGCCCTGGACCTCCATCAGCAGATTGAGAGCATGATCGCTCTTGAGATGGCTGGTAACCCGCAGGTTGTCGATGAAGGTGGCGATCTCCCGCACTACTTCATCGTCAGTCTGCAGTTCGAACTCTCCATCCTGCAATTCTGACCACAAGGCCATGGGCGGAGCGACGTGCAGGCTGCGTAGCCTTATGTAGTCGGGGTTGATCTCATTCAACACCCTGGCCGTTTCCTGCGCATGGTCCTGTGACATCTTTCTGCCGCCGAGACCCGGCATGACGTATTCGCATAGGGAGATTCCTGCCTCCTTGATCTTCCTTCCGCCTTCGATATGGTGTCTGGCGGTGCAACCTTTGTGCATATAGGCCAGCAGGGGGTCGTGGCCGGTCTCCAGACCGATGTGAACTCGGTCCAGCCCTGCTGCCCTGAGTTCCTTCAACTCTGCTATAGATTTCCTGGCAGCCGTATGAGACCGGGCATACGTGGTGACTCTGTCCAGGCCGGGAAGCATTCCCCTGAGAAAGGCGATCACCTCAACCAGGTCAGGCGTGCGCATGATCAGGGTATTGGAGTCCTGGAGGAAGGCGGACCTGCCTCCTGTCGCCAACCACATGGCGACATGGCTAACGCATGGTCCGTACTGAGGCTGATTGCACAGCGTTGCCGCCACCTCTCTCAGTCTATCGCCATAGCCGGCCCGCCAGGCCACTTCCTTTATGCCGTCGCTGATGGCCCGGGCCGCCTCGATATCCTCCCTTATGTCCGCCACCGACCTGAGCGAGAACCTGGCGCCCTTATAGATGGGGCAGAACAGGCATCTGTTCCAAGGGCAGTTCCTGGTTGCCCTTATGAGCAATGAATGAGCCTCGCTGGGCGGTCGTATAGGCCCCAGCTCAAAGGTGCGGCCCAGTTTGTCTGTGAGCGAATCATCAACCATTCCCGGTATTCTAGCTTGCTGGAGCACACCCGGCAAATGGACTCACGCCTGCTGCACATGCTAATATCACGGTTCACATGAAGCAGCTCGAGGTAATCTCCTTCGATGCTGAAGGAACACTGGTAACACCCGATTTCAGCGAGGCGATATGGCACGAGGCGATTCCCGCCCTCTATGCCCGGAAGACGGGGCTGGACACCTTCCGTGCTAAGCAGCTTATCTACAAAGAGTATGATGCTGTAGGTAACCAGAGGCTGGAATGGTATGATATTGAGTACTGGTTTGCCCACCTTGGCCTGGGCTGTTCGCAGCCGGTGATAGAAAGCTGCCGGGATAGGGTGGGCCACTATCCTGAGGTGAACGATGTACTGTCGTCTTTGACAGGTGAGTACAAACTGATAGTTGCCTCTGGCACGCCGCTCGAGTTCCTGTACTTCTTGTTAGGAGATATCAGGCATTATTTCGCCCGTGTCTTCTCTTCCATCTCGCATTTCAGGCAGCTGAAGAGCCCCGAGTTCTATCTCAGGTTGTGTGACGAGATGGGGGTTGACCCCAGCCAGGTTGTCCACGTCGGCGACAGCTGGCAATTCGACTGCCTCAATGCCCGGGCGGCCGGCATACGTGCTTTCTACCTCGACAGGTCAGGCGACAACCATGAGGGATCACTCAGTCATTTAGCTGAACTGAAGGATGTCCTCCCGCGAACCGTCTGACATATGCCAGCTATCCAGGGCAGTAAGATCCCTGTGGACATTGATCGCCGGTCTGGGGTACAATCTGATCGCCTGCCAATGTCGAAGCATAGCGAGTCATCCTTTGCCAGCAACCCTCCAAGGAACCAGTTCAACCTGTCGGCGGCAGAACTGACGGGCATGGCCAAGAGGCTGCGCCGGCACGTGATTACCATGGTATCGGCTGCCGGCAGCGGGCATCCTGGAGGCTCTCTATCCGCCGCTGACATCGTGGCTGCGCTTTACTTCAGAGTACTTCGCTACAGGCCCGAGAATCCACACTGGCCGGAGCGCGACCGCTTCATACTGAGTAAGGGACATGCTGCCCCAATCTTGTACGCTGCCCTCGCTGAGGCCGGCTATTTCCCGGTCTCGGAGTTAGCCACATTGAGGAGGTTGGATAGCCGTCTCCAGGGCCATGCCGATGGCAAGTCGACGCCCGGGGTGGAAATGTCCTCCGGCTCCCTGGGCATGGGACTGTCCTTCGCTGTGGGCGTCAGCATGGCCGCCAGGCTCGATTCCATGGCCTGTCGAACCTACGCTCTGCTCAGTGATGGAGAGTGTCAGGAAGGGCAGACCTGGGAGGCAGCCCTATCCGCGGCCCACTTCAAGTTGGATAACCTGGTGGCTATTGTGGACTACAACGGCATTCAACTCAGCGGATGGACTCGTGACATCATGAAACTGGAGCCATTTGCGGATAAATGGCAGGCGTTCGGCTGGCACATAGTTGATATAGACGGGCACGATGTTGGCCAGATCCTCTCAGCGTGCCAGAAGGCTGAAGAGGTAAGAGGCAGACCCACCGTCATCATCGCCCACACCGTTAAGGGCAAGGGGGTCAGCTTCATGGAGAACAATGTCGCCTTTCACGGCAAGGCGCCTAACCGGGACGAGACCGAGAAGGCGCTCAAAGAACTGGAGTGAGAATGGCTGAAGCATCCACTCGAGAAACATACGGCAGGATTCTGGTGGAGATAGGCAGGGAAAACCAGAACATAGTAGTTCTGGACGCTGACCTGTCGACATCAACGATGACCACCTTCTTCGCGCAGGAGTTTCCAGATCGCTTCTTCGACTGCGGCCTTCAAGAGCAGAACATGATCGGCATAGCCGCCGGCCTGGCTGCCACGGGGAAGATCGTTTTTGTCAGCAGTTTTGCCATCTTCATCTCCTGCCGCGCCTTTGACCAGCTCAGACTCTGCCTGTCACAGCCCGGACTGAACGTCAAGATCGTGGCCACCCATGGCGGCATTACCGTCGGTGAGGATGGATCCTCTCATCATGCCATTGAGGATCTAGCTTTGTTCTGTGCTCTACCCGGCTTCACCGTCATCGTTCCTGCCGACGCTGTAGAGACTGCCGGAGCTGTTAGAGAGGCTGCTCTGGGCTACGGGCCCTGCTACATCAGACTCAGCCGGCCCAAGACGCCTCTTGTCTACTCCCAAGGTTATAAGTTCGCATCAGGCAAGGCAGTGACCATGAGACAGGGCAACGACGCAACCATTGTCGCTGCCGGCATCATGGTGGCCAAAGCCCTGGAGGCAGCAGATATGCTGGCAAGGCAGAATATAGACTGCCGGGTGCTTAACATGCACACCTTCAAGCCATTGGATGAGAATGCCCTTGTTGAAGCGGCCTCCCAGACCGGGGCAGTTGTTGTCGCCGAGGAGCACTTAGCCCAGGGCGGTTTGGGAAGCCGCGTTGCCCAGGTGCTCGCCAGCGAAGTACCGGTTCCTATGGGCTTCGTCAACCTGGGTGACAGCTATGCGGTGTCGGGCAAGGCCGACGAACTGGTTCAGCGGTGCGGGCTGACTGCCAAAGGCATCGAACAGTCGGTGAAATCGACGGTCAAAAGGAAGTAGCTTCCTGATATCAAATCGCCTCCCCCTGGTATTCGGCCGCCAGCCCACGCCATTGCGACAGACCGACACTGTTGCAGCCGTTTGTCTCAGCACCTGCGACACAGTATAATCCCCCTGATGATACGGAGCTTATCTATGAGACAGCGCCTTCTCGTTTTTCTCGCCTACGGAGTTGCCGTTAGCCTGCTGATCGTGTCAGGGGCAGGCTGCGTCAGCTGTATCACATACCCCGGAGCGCAGCCTGCTCTTCGATACGGTATGACCGAACATGAGATCAGGTCTCACATCACTCCGTACTGCCCATCAGTTCAGAAGGCCTTGCGAGACATCCTGGGCGAACCCCCTTATCAGCCCTCAAGAGACGGTTTCGACAGTATCAGGGACTGGGTTGCCTATAGCATAGAATACATGTGTGATCATGAGCGATGGGGAGAGGACTACTGGCAAACCCCTGCAGAGACCCTGCTATATTTGACCGGCGACTGTGAGGACTTTGCGATTCTGCTGTGCTCCCTCTTAAGAGCATACGGACTCACAGCGGAGCAGGTATATGTGGTGATCGGCGTCAATGGCGAGGATGAGCCATACGGACACGCTTTCCTAATAGAGAGTTGGTATGACGCGGGTGAATGGCGCAGGATAGAACCGCAGACTCCCGCCCACATCGGCCCCGGGCCTCGCAGGTTCCACCTGATTGACGCAGAACTAGATGAGTATGAGATCATCATTGCCTTCAATGATCTCTACTACTACTCGGAGTCGTATCCCTGGGACGAGTACTAGTCGATACGAGGCAGCAGCACCGGTATTGACCGGTTCTAATGGGGAACTGCAGCCCTCATCTCCTCCAACCGCCGCCTCAGTGCCATCAGGTTAACAACGTCTTCTTTGTTGTACTGCAGCAGCAGATCCAGGGCCCGCCTATCATGATCGACCTTATATCTCCACCACAATTCAACCGCCTCTGCTCCGCCAATCCCCCGTAATCGCCGACCAATGCCCAGTTGCCGCTCAACCGATTTGAAACCGCCGAATAGCCTGTTTCTCCAGCAGAGATGCATCAGGTCCCGATGATGAAAGCACTCCTTCAGGTTTACCCCCAGGCTGGAGTCTATAAAAGGCAGATCAAAGCGGCTGCCGTTGTACGTGTAGATCGTATCGACATACCGGAGCGCCCTTAGCAGGTTAGCTTTGGTAACGTCAGACCCGACAAGCTGAACCAGTGCACTGGCGCTGTCGTTGACTAGATATATGCCGATCACAGTTATCTCATCACGGAACGTCGATAGCCCTGTGGTCTCAATATCAAGATAAGCATCTGAATGTAGCTTCAACCTGCTAGCCCCCTTTGGGATATCAGTATGAGCATATGATAACACATGCTCACCGAACGATAGTATGCCGCTCTATGGAACCTCCCTGATGGCGCGAGATTAGAAGGCGAGGCACGGCGCCGTGTCGTCCCGTTCCAGCTGTATGCTATCATTGCAGTACTTGAGCACAGAGTTGATGAGATGAGCGATTACGAGAGGAGCGACACCGTGAGGGAATGTACAGTAGAGAAGAACAAAGAAAACTGCAGCTGCACTTATGAGCCGTGCAGCAGGAAGGGCATCTGCTGCGAATGCCTGAGATATCACTGGCGATCGGGCGAACTGCCCGCGTGCGTCTTCCCAGCGGACGTTGAGAAGACCTATGATCGCTCCGTCCAGAGATTCATCGAGACACAGCAAGGGCGTGCGCGGTAGTTGACCGGATCCTGTATTCCACAGCAGGTCGCTGGATACTCTGATATACTTCTACCGTGACAAGAACGGACAACCGGGCCCACAACGAGCTTCGGTCTGTGCGCATGGTCCTGGGCTACCAGAGCTTTGCCGAAGGGTCGGCCCTGATTGAGCTGGGACAAACGAGAGTGTTGTGCTCTGTCAGTATGGATGATAGGGTGCCTGGCTTTATCAAGGGAAGCGGTCGCGGCTGGGTTACTGCCGAATATGCCATGTTGCCTCGCTCTACACTCACGCGTACATCGCGCGACAGATCCGAAGGAAGAAATCAGGAGATTCAGCGCCTCATCGGCCGCAGCCTCAGGGCAGTGACCAACTTCGCGCTTCTGGGAGAGAGGACATTCATAGTGGACTGTGACGTGTTGCAGGCAGACGGCGGAACCAGGACAGCCGCCATAACCGGCGCATACGTTGCTCTGTACCACGCATTTCATAACCTAAGAAAGCAGGGCATCCTGCCGATAATGCCCCTGACCCAGATGATTGCCGCCACCAGCGTAGGTCTCGTTAATGGCAATATGCTACTGGACCTTTGTTACCAGGAAGACTACCAAGCCGAGGTTGACTTCAACGTAGTCATGACTGATAAGAACGAGTTTGTGGAAATCCAGGGTACTGCCGAGGGCAAGCCTTTCTCCAAGCAGACTGCAGATGACCTGCTGTGTCTGGCACAGCAAGGCATAGGCAGACTGTTCAGAATACAGAGGGAGACCTTGCGAGCCTTAGCATAGGCCGGCTGGCAGCTTCCTAGCTTTGGTCTGCCCGGTCCTTGTTGAAACTGCGTTTGCATTGATACTCCTGCTGTTCTATACTTCAGTCCTGTTGCAGCGTATACAAGGTTCGTAGAGATGACCCAGCAAGCACTGGCCCGAGAGGGCACCGTTTCACCCGCCATACAACACGTAGCCGACAAGGAGCAGCTAGAGATCGGTTGTGTTATGGCAGGCTTGGCTGCTGGCGAGATCATCATCCCAGCCAACGTGAACCACACGAATCTAGTCCCCTGCGGCATAGGCAAGGGACTGAGGACCAAGGTCAACGCCAACATCGGCACATCCTCGGACTTCTGTGATCTGACCATGGAACTCGGGAAACTGCAGACCGCCGTCGACTACGGTGCCGACACCATAATGGACCTCAGCACCGGAGGCGACATTTCAGCTATTAGGCGGGCTGTTCTGAATGCCAGCACAGTTCCGGTGGGTACTGTACCAATCTACCAGGCGGGCATTGAAGCGATTGAGAATCATGGAGCCATCGTGAACATGACGGTGGATGAGATTTTCGCTGTAATAGCAGAGCACGCCAGGGATGGTGTCGACTTCATGACCCTCCATTGCGGAGTTACTCAGGCATCGGTGGCCAGACTGAAGAAGCAGGGCCGGATGACTGACATAGTGTCTCGGGGAGGAGCGTTCCTCATAGGCTGGATGCTTCACCACGATAAGGAGAACCCACTGTACGAGCACTATGACCGTCTGCTGGACCTGGCTCTGCAATATGACTTTGCTTTCAGTCTGGGTGATGGTTTACGTCCCGGATGCTTAGCGGATGCCACCGACAGGGCCCAAATCGAAGAGCTGATTATCCTCGGCGAATTGGTGGACCGCTCCAGAAGAGCCGGCGTGCAAACGATGGTTGAAGGTCCCGGACACCTACCGCTGGACCAGATTCTCACCAATGTTCAGCTGGAAAAAAGCATCTGCCGTGGCGCGCCTTTCTACGTCCTGGGCCCCCTGGTCACAGACGTAGGTGCAGGATACGACCATATAACCGCTGCTATCGGCGGGGCGATTGCCGCTGGCGCTGGCGCAGACTTCCTGTGCTATGTTACCCCTGCTGAACATCTCTCGCTCCCTACACTACAGGATGTTAAGGTCGGCGTGATCGCCTCCCGCATAGCCGCTCATGCTGGCGACGTTGTCAAGGAAGTGAAGGGTGCCAGAGAGTGGGATGCACAGATGTCCAGGGCACGAAAGGCTCTCGACTGGAAGGCACAAGCTCAACTATCCCTTGACCCCGACCTGGCTCATCAGGTTCATAGCGAGATACCTGCCAGTGGAGCAACCTGCAGCATGTGCGGCAAATACTGCGCCATGGCAATAGTGGAGAAATATCTGGGGGTCTCAGCAAACAGGTGTTGACTGCGGGCGATTCGCGGAGTCCTTATTGCGGGGCTCAGGGCTGACCCACATTGCTGAGGGAGATCTGAGGACATAAGCTATTGGGCCAAGCGCAATGCAGGGCGGGGCAGGCCGCGACCTCTGAACGTAACGGACCGGCTACCAGACGCACAGGGGTGCAGTGAGCAGGCCCCCGGTGACAGAACTCCAAGGGAAAAGTAGAGACGATGACGGTCGGCAAATACATACAGCCGGGCAGTGCAGGCACGATCGCCTCGTGCCTTTCTGCCGGTGATTCACCGCTGCCAGTGACAGATCTGTGTGTCGCCCCAAGCTGTGTTCACACATGTCCAAGAGCCAGCTCAAGAAAGCTGCAAAAGGTGATTGATGCCGCTCGTTCCGACCGAGAAATGGCACTACACGAGGAGGGCCAATGCATCTGATAATAGATGGCTATTCCGAGAACCAGGAGATTCTCAAGGACGAGGATCTTCTTGCCAAGTGGCTGGAAAGCTATCCTGCCAGGATCGGAATGACCAGGATTTCGACACCATATGTGGTGAGATACATGGGACCGGAATTGCACGACTGGGGCATATCCGGGTTTGTCTTCATAGCGGAGAGTCACATCGGCATTCACACCTTCGTCGAGCGCAACTACGTTAACATAGACGTGTTCTCCTGCAAGGATTTCGATGCCCAGAGGGCGATCGAGGATTTCAGGGAAGGGCTCCAGCTTGTCAAACTACGAAGCTGCCTGATTGATAGGGACTGGCCCCAGCCGGAGAGCGTGGCTGTCAACCCCCCAGGCTTTACGTATCATGAGTGATCAAGACTCTCACCCAGAGTCCCAGGCTTATTCGTCGCAGCAGCCCGTTTTCCTGCACCGGGGCTTTGCCGGGTTGACGGGGGCCTATGCGGATCCGGAGTTCGCAGCGACTGTCATTCTGCCTGTGCCCTACGATGCTACCAGTGAGTGGCAGAGCGGGTCTCGCCACGGCCCACAGGCCATAATAGACGCGTCGCAGTATCTTGAGCTTTACGACCTCGACCTGGACTTGGAACCATATAGGGCCGGTATTGCCACGCTGCCGCAGATGGAGCCTGTGCTGGGGAATCCCAAGGCCATGGTTGATCGCGTCTATCAAGTAGTTAACGGCCTGATACAGAAAGGAAAGCTCGTAGTGATGCTTGGTGGCGAGCACTCTATCTCACTTGGCGCGGTTCGAGCTTTCCGGGAGCGCTTCACCAGTCTTTCGGTGTTACAACTGGATGCCCATGCCGACCTCCGCAACGAGTATCTGGGCACTGGATATGGCCAGGCCTGCGTCATGCGCCGCATCCATGAGCTTTGCCCCATCACCCAGGCGGGAGTGCGCAGTCTAAGCAGCGAAGAGAAGCAGTTCATGATGCAGAATAGGCTCACGCCCTTTTTTATGTCCAGCCTGACAACAGACCCTGCCTGCATACCAGACCTGGTGAATTCACTTACCGATGATGTCTATGTCACCATAGACGTGGATGTTCTGGACCCATCCATCATGCCAGCAGTAGGCACCCCTGAACCCGACGGCATGAACTGGCGTCAACTCATGGATATCCTGAAATCAGTCGCCCGGCACAAGAACATAGTGGGCTTTGATCTGGTGGAGTTCTGTCCCGGGCAGGGATTACACAGCTGCGCCTTCCTGCTGGCGAAACTGGCATACAGGCTCATCGGTTGTGCCTTGCCACCGGGTAGTATCGAGGCAGATCCTGGCTGCTAGCCTGATGCTAAGGCTGGCCTGGATGAATGTGCGTCCCGTGAGCCGCCTGGGACTCGAACCCAGAACCGGCTGATTAAGAGTCAGCTGCTCTACCTGTTGAGCTAGCGGCCCGAGGCGACAATGTTACCATTAAGGCACCTCACAAGCAAGTACACCTATGACAACTCAACTAACTCTGGAATCTGTGCTAGAATAGACCCAGGGCAATGAAGGTTCTTCGTGAAGTCGGCATAACTGTGTTCATCGCCGTGGTGGTTTTTGTTGTCCTCCAACTGAATGTACAGAGCTATACCGTGGAGGGCTCCAGCATGATGCCTAATATCCAGTCGCGCGAGTACATAATGGCCAACAAGGCAAGTTACCGGTCATCCGAACCTCAGCGAGGACAGGTGATAATCTTTGACCCGCCCTTTGAGTCGCCCCGCCCCTTCATTAAACGGGTCATTGGTCTACCCGGGGAGACTGTGGAGATCAGGGACGGCAGGGTGTATGTCAACGATCAGCCTCTTGAGGAGCCCGACACGATACCATATCCCACCTATGAGATGGCGCCCGTGGAGATACCCGAGAACGAGTACTTCGTCCTCGGCGACAATCGCAATAGCAGCCGGGACTCCAGTGACGGTTGGACCGTGCCCGGGGACAACATAATCGGCAAGGCCTGGTTCACCTACTGGCCGCCGCCAGAATGGGGGCTGGTCCGGCACTATGACTATCCCTAGCCAGCTCGAGGTGACGAGACAGGTCATGCTGCTTCACCTCTCGAATGGGTTGTGAGTTGAACGACGAGGTATTGCAGATATTCAGGGCGGCTGGAGCGGTGAAGGATGGCCACTTCTTACTCGCCTCGGGACTACATTCACCTGTCTACTGGGAGAAGTTTCGCATCCTTCAGCATCCAGACCTCACCGGGAAGCTGTGCGGCCTTATCGCTCAGAGATTCAGGAACGAGGTAGTACACATGGTTGTTGGGCCGACCACCGGCGGGATCATCCTGGCCTTCGAGACTGCCCGTCAACTAGGAGTAAGAGGCATGTTTGCTGAAAAGGTGGGAGCGGCAAGGGTGCTTCGACGCGATTTCGAGATTGCCTCTGGCAATCATATCCTTGTCGTCGATGATATCCTGACCACAGGAAGCTCGGTCAGAGAGACGATGATGGCCGTGGCTGAGCTCGGAGGCATCGTCATCGGACTCGGGGTGCTTGTCGATCGCAGTGAGATCGGCTTTGATTTCGGCGTGCCCCTGTTCAGTTGCCTTCGTGCACCCACTGTAACGTATTCGCCACGAGAGTGCCCCCTTTGCGCAGCAAGCGTCGCACTGGTCAGGCCCGGTGCTCCTGGCTAGCGCCTGTCCCGGCATACGCCCTGCCGGGCCAGACACTTGCGCTGTACCGAAGCATATTGCTTGACACTAGTATGGGGAAAACCTACAATAATCCTGATGCCGAGGTAGCTCAGGCGGTAGAGCAGCGGACTGAAAATCCGCGTGTCAGCGGTTCGACTCCGCTCCTCGGCACCAT
>JACUUR010000034.1 GCA_014859205.1 Dehalococcoidia bacterium
TGGATTATACTAGCGGCTATGGGAGTTACGGCACTGAAGTGGCTTGGCGGTAAGCTGAGGGTGTTGGACCAGAGCAGGCTTCCCCATGCGCAGGTGTTTGCAGACCTCGATGATTACCGCGATGTGGTAGTGGCCATCAAGGAGATGAGGGTCCGCGGGGCGCCGGCCATAGGGGTGGCTGCGGCCTACGGCATAGCTCTGGGCGCATCCAGTATAGAAACGACCGACAAGGATGAGTTCGCCTCCCGGCTGGACGCGGTGATGCAGGACTTTGCGGCCTCCCGGCCCACCGCTGTCAACCTGTTTCGGGCTATCGGCAGGATGAAGAAAGCTGCCCACGGGGACCGTGTTGACGAGATGAAGAGGTCGCTGGTCCAAGAAGCTGTGAAGATCCATGAGGAGGAGATATCCGCAACCACCCGTCTCAGCCAGCTAGGCGCCGAGTTGATAAACGATTGTTTCACGGTGCTGACTCACTGCAACGCGGGCCCACTGGCCACCGCCGGCTACGGCACCGCACTGGGCGTGATAAGGGTTGCTAAGGAGACTGGCAAGAGGGTGCACGTCCTGGCCACCGAGACCCGTCCACTGCTACAGGGAGCCCGGCTGACCGCCTGGGAATTGATGAATGAGGGCATCCCTATGACACTGATTACGGATTCGATGGCCGGCCATTTCATGCGGCAGAGAGAGGTGGACTGCGTCATCGTCGGCGCCGACAGGATCGCTGCCAACGGGGATGTGGCCAACAAGATCGGCACCTACACGCTGGCGGTGCTGGCCCGTGAGAACGGCATCCCTTTCTATGTGGCTGCGCCCATGAGCACCGTTGATATGGCATTGGACTCGGGCGACGCGATACCCATCGAGGAGCGAAGCCCGGAGGAGGTAACCCATATCCAGGGAGTGCCCATCGCCCCCGAAAGAACAAGGGCGGCCAATCCTGCCTTTGATGTCACTCCCCACAGATACGTGACTGCCATAATCACAGAACAGGGCATAATACGGGAACCTTACCGGGAAGGCCTGAGAGGCACGGCCGCCGCATCATCGTAGCTGCCTCACCCGTCAGCCGTCTGTGAACCCGCCACTACAGATGATCAACTGCAAGGGCGGCGCTTTCCACGTGAGCCGTACAGATCGCGGATGAACTCCAACTCATGTTGCAGGATTTCCGTCGACCCGTTATAATCAGCATGAGCATTATGACCATAATGGTCATGTGGAGGTAGCATGCTTAAGAGGATTTCGGCCCAGAAGGCAAGGCAAAGACTCGGTGAGTTGATGGACGAGGTCCGTATCAGGGGAGACAGGTATCTGGTAGAGAGAGGGAACAGACCCATGGTCGCCATCATACCGGTGGAGGAGTATGTGACCTGGGAGAAGCTCAGGACAGATACTCGTCATAAGATCCAGCAAGTGCGGGATAGGAACAAGGATGTAGCACCAGAGACACTGGAAGCTGAGATCAGAGAGGCCGTAGAAGCGGCAAGGCGGGCCTGACTCAATAGCGCCCTTGATGCTGAGAGTTGTTCTGGACACCAATGTGCTTGTGAGCGCCCTGATTAACCCTCACGGCAAACCGGCGCAGATCATGGACGGCGTTCTAGCGGGCAGGATCCGCCTGTTTGTCTCACCGTCAATCGTTACCGAGTTGGAGCGAGTCCTGGGGTATCCAAAGCTGATGAAGAGGCACGGCCTTGAGGGCGACGAACTTAAGCAGTTCGTACTGGACCTACTCAGTGTCATGATATTGGTCTCTGCTGAGGAGACCATCGAACTCATTGCAGACGACCCTTCGGACAACAAGTATCTATCCTGTGCCCTTGCTGCGAGAGCGGACTTCATCGTCTCGGGCGACGTACACCTGCTGAAGCTGGGTGAACACCGAGGCATTCGCGTTGTCAGCGCCGCTCAGTTCATCGACATCATGGAGGTTGAGGAGAGGACATGATCCGTGAAGGCAGGTCTGCGCCGGCATCAGGCATGTAGCCCGATTCTCAGACTACACCCTGACTACAGGACATGTCCGCTGCTATAGGCCCGCGTGATGCTGGTGGGCCGTTTCAAGCAGTGGATGCTGCTTTACGTTTTGTGAGTTGCGGTGGTAGAATTGATATGAGGGACGACGATGTCAGGGCATTCTAAGTGGTCGCAGATCAAGCGACAGAAGGGCGTGGCCGATGCCAAGCGCGGGCAGCTGTTCACAAAGCTTGCCCGCGAGATCATTGTGGCGGTGCGGCAGGGTGGGGCCAGCCTGGACAGCAATTTCCAGTTACGTCTGGCGGTTCAGAGGGCTCGCGACAATAACATGCCCTCGGACAACATCGAAAGGGCCATCAAGCGGGGCAGCGGTGATGTCGAGGGCGCTGCCTTAACCGAGGTGATGTTCGAGGGCTATGGCCCGAGCGGGGTGGCGGTGCTTGTACAAGCTCTGACCGACAACCGCAACCGCACCGTGCAGGAGATCCGCCGTATGTTCACGCGCCACGGCGGCAGCCTGGGCGAGAACGGGTGCGTCTCCTGGCTGTTTGAGAGCAAGGGGGTGATCACGGTAGAGAGCAATGCCTCAGATGCGGAGGAGATTGTGCTGCGGGCCATCGATGCCGGTGCCGAAGACGTCAAGACCGAAAAGGGTTACGTTGAGATCTACACGCAGCCCCAAGACCTGGAGGAGGTACGGAAGGCTGTTGAGGAGACTGAACGCGTGATCTCGGCGGAGGTCTCGCTGACGCCTAAGACCACGGTGTTGTTGGAGGACAACAAGGCAATGCAGACCCTGAACTTCCTCGACGAACTGGAGGAACTGGACGACGTACAGCGCGTCTTCTCCAATGTCGACGTATCTGAGGCTACCCTGGAGAAGCTGCGCGATCGGACGTAGCATGCGCATTCTCGGCGTTGACCCGGGTACGGTCAACTTAGGCTACGGCGTAGTAGATGGCGAGGAGGAGATGCACATGGTTGACTGCGGGGTGATCAAGCTTCCCTCGCGGATCGGCATGGAGGAGAGACTGCGTCACTTCTATGATGTGCTGAGCAAGATCATCGCCACGCACAGGCCAGCCGAGGTAGCCATCGAAGAGCCTTTCATAGGCCACAACGTGAGGTCAGCATTCGCGATCGGCCGGGCGCAGGCCACGGCCGTGCTGGTAGCGGTCAACCAGGGGCTGCCGGTGCATTACTACTCTCCCGCCCAGATAAAGCAGCAGATAACGGGTCACGGGCAGAGCGATAAGCAGCAGGTCCAGGAGATGGTAAGAATTCAGCTCAGCCTGACAGAACTAAGAGGTCCCAGCGATGCCGCTGATGCCCTGGCCGTGGCCATCTGCCACATACAGCACAGGCGCCTTGATAGATGGCTGAGTAGACATACGTCGAGATGATAGCCACGCTTGAGGGAATGCTGGAACATCGTGGTACGGACTCCATTATCATCAATGTCGGCGGAATAGGCTTTCTTGTATATGTTCCCGATTCGACTCTGCGCCAGCTGGGCGCTGTCAAAGGCAGCGTCTCCCTGTACACATATCTTCACGTGAGGGAGGACAACGTTGCCCTGTACGGTTTTGCCACCAGCGAGGAGATCACGTTGTTCAGAAGGCTGATCTCCGTGTCAGGAGTTGGCTCCAAGGTTGCGCTGGCCTTGCTCTCGGCCTTGAGCCCTGAACAGCTTGTCATGGCCATAACCAGCGGCAACATCGATCTTATCAGTCAGACGCCCGGCATCGGCAAGAAGATGGCCGGCCGGCTTGTCGTGGAACTGAGAGGCAAGCTGGAACGTGAGTGGAAAGAGGTTGCCCTGCCCCTGGCCCCTGAGAGTGCCGATGTGATCGCTGCTCTGACAGGTCTGGGCTACTCGCTGACGGAGGCCACCCGGGCCGTCTCGAAGCTCCCGGCTTCAGAGGAATTGAGCCTGGAGGAGAAGATCAGACTCGCGCTTCAGCAGACGGCAAGAGGATAGGACGATGCCGGTGAAACGGTTGAGCGCGAGCATGAAAGTGGCCTTTTCGGGCCCTTGCCCGTGATATAATGGTGTTTTCCTTTTCCCGTGGGTGTGCCCGTATTTGGGGGGACAAACTAGGTCGAGATGACGTACTGAGACACTACCACACTTCCCATCACGAGTTAGAGGAGGGATCATGCAGTTTGTGAAGTGGTTTGAAGAGATCGGTGTGAAGGAGCTGGCTCTGGTCGGTGGCAAGAACGCCTCTCTTGGTGAGATGATAAGGAGTCTGGGGGAGAAAGGGATCAGTGTTCCATCTGGATTTGCCATTACTGCGGAAGCATACAAGCATGTGATAGAGAAGGCGGGCATAAGGCAGAGAATCGAAGAGTCTCTAACCGGCCTGGATACGACCGACATGAGAAACCTGGCCCAGAGGGGCGAGCAGATAAGGAATCTGATAAAGACCGCACCTTTCCCGCCTGACCTCGAGGAGGAGATAAGGGCCGCCTACCGTGAGATGGAGAAGAAGTACGGCGGCAACGTCGATGTTGCGGTAAGAAGCAGCGCCACCGGTGAGGACTCGGCCACCGCCTCGTTCGCCGGACAGCAGGCGACTTATCTGAATGTGTGCGGGGAAGATGACCTGCTGAAGAAGGTCATGAAGTGCTTTGCATCGTTGTTTACCAACCGGGCGATTTCCTACCGGGTGGATAAGGGTTTTGACCATCTCAGCGTCTACACCTCTGTGGGAGTGCAGAAGATGGTCCGCTCTGACCTGGCCTGCTCGGGCGTGACGTTCTCCATAGACACGGAGTCCGGGTTCAGGGACGTGGTCTACATAAATGCTGCCTATGGTCTGGGAGAGAATGTAGCGCAGGGGATAGTGGGCCCGGACCAGTTCTACGTCTTCAAGCCTACCCTGAAGGAAGGGTTCAGGCCGATCGTGGAAAGGAAGCTGGGGACGAAGGAGAAGAGACTGGTCTACAAGGATTCCGGAGCCGGCACCGAGCAACAGGATGTCGGCCTGGAGGAGCAACGGGAGTTCACGTTGACTGACGACGAGGTGCTCTTGCTGGCCGGGTGGGCCTGTACCATAGAAGAGCATTACGGCATGCCCATGGACATAGAATGGGCTAAGGATGGAATCACGGGCGAGCTTTTCATAGTGCAGGCTAGGCCGGAGACGGTGCACTCACAAAGGAATCCGGCCGTGCTCAAGACCTACGTGCTGGAAGAGAATGGCAAGCTGTTGTTAAGAGGGGAGGCGGTGGGTACCAAGATAGGGCAGGGAGAGGTGAATGTGATAGAGCACAGCGGCGAAATCCACCGATTCAAGAGCGGCCAGGTACTGGTCACCGATATGACCGACCCCGACTGGGAGCCGATCATGAAGACAGCCGGCGCGATAGTCACAAACAGGGGCGGCAGGACCTGCCATGCGGCGATCGTCAGTCGTGAGCTAGGGGTTCCCTGTGTCATCAGCACCGTCAAGGGCACAGAGGTTCTCAAGAATGTGAAGGAGGTCACTATAGACTGTTCGCAGGGCGAGGGGAGGATATACAGGGGTAAGCTGAAATACAGGGTAGATGAGCTGGAGGTGGACAAGATCCCCAGGCCCGATACCAGGATAATGATGAATGTGGGCATACCGGACAGCGCGTTTATCCAGAGCCGCATCCCCAATGACGGCGTTGGCCTTGCCCGGGAGGAGTTCATCATCGAGTCTTATATCGGCATACACCCCATGGCGCTGATTGAGTACGATGGGTTGAAGAAGGCAGCGCGTAATGACAAAGCACTGGCGAAGGTGGTTGCGCAGATAGACGAGAGGACCGTTACGCACCGAGATAAGAAGGAGTTCTTTGTAGACTGTCTGGCAAGGGGGATAGGCAAGATTGCGGCAGGATTCTTCCCCAACGAGGTGATCGTTCGGTTCTCCGACTTCAGGACCAATGAGTATGACAATTTGATCGGGGGGCATCGTTACGAGCCGAAAGAGAGAAACCCCATGATCGGGTGGAGAGGGGCATCCCGGTATTATGATGACAGATTCAAGCCCGCCTTCGGTCTGGAATGCCAGGCGATGAAGAAGGTGAGGGATGAGATGGGGTTGGTCAATGTGAAGGTGATGGTTCCTTTTTGCCGGACGCCCGAGGAAGGGAGGAAGGTGATAAAGACGATGGAGGAGTTCGGCTTAAAGCAGGGACAGAACGGGTTGGAAGTGTATGTAATGTGCGAGATACCGTCGAATGTCGTTCTGGCTGACGAGTTCGCCGACATCTTCGATGGCTTCAGCATCGGGTCGAATGACCTGACGCAGCTAACTCTTGGCCTGGACAGGGATTCCGAGCTTGTGGCCCATCTATTCGATGAGAGAGATGAAGCGGTTAAGAGACTGGTCAAGCAGTTGATAGATACAGCACACCATCACAAACCGAGGAGGAAGGTGGGGATATGCGGTCAGGCGCCCAGCGATTTCCCTGAATTTGCCGAGTTTCTGGTTGAATGCGGGATAGACTCGATATCACTGAACCCGGATGTGGTGTTATCGACCAGGCTGAATGTTGCGGCGGTGGAAGACAGGATGAAGGCGAAGGCCGGGCGGGGACCCAGCTGAGGACTTGACGATGGTGAGGCCGCAAGTCTGAAGATCGTTGCGGCAGCTATGATGACAGCGACTCCATGGCTAACAGACCCATTGTACGCGAGCAGACCGAGAAGAAAGAGGAGGCCCTTTCGCCCTATGCCGTTAAGAGCAGGTTGAGCCGTGGCCGGCTGAGGCGGGAAGAGCCATGCCCTATAAGAACAAGTTTCCAGCGTGACCGCGACCGCATCATACACTCCAAGGCCTTCCGGCGGCTAAAGCATAAGACTCAGGTCTTCATCGCTCCTACAGGCGACCATTATGTCACCAGGCTTACCCACACCCTGGAGGTGTCCCAGATAGCCAGGACCATCGCTCGAGCTCTCAATCTTAATGAAGACCTGGCTGAGGCGATCGCGCTGGGACACGACCTGGGGCACACGCCGTTCGGTCACATTGGCGAGCAGATCCTGAATGAGCTGTATCACGGTGGTTTTCGGCATAATGAACAGAGCTTGCGGGTGGTTGATCTGCTGGAGAAGGAGGGACAGGGGTTGAATCTCACCTGGGAAGTACGGGATGGCATTCTCAATCATTCCAAAGGAGAAGCTGAGGTATTAGGGGAGGGATGGGGAGACCCCGCTACTTTGGAGGGCGGGATATGTAAGATAGCCGATGTCGTGGCCTATGTTAACCATGACGTCGAAGATGCCATAAGGGCCGGCGTTATCTCCCGGGATGATCTGCCCGGTCCGGTGGTAGCGACTCTGGGTCGTACGCACTCTCAGCGAATCGATACCCTCGTCTGCGATATCATAAACTACTCCTGGCCCGTCAGCGGGAACGGCGGATTGACCAGGCCGACCATAGGCATGAGCCCTGAAGTCTTGGGAGCAACTAATACGCTCCGCCAGTTCCTGTTTGACAGGGTATACTACTCCAGCTTGGCCGGGGAGAAGGCAATAGAGGCAGCAGAGGCGTTGCGCCTGTTGTACTCTCATCTCATGGCGCACGATGATCGACTGCCTCCTGAGTTTGCCGCCCTGTGCGATGACAGAGAGCGCATGGTCATCGACTACATCGCTGGGATGACCGATCAATATGCCCTGAGACTGGCCGGGGAGATATGCCGATGAGTACCATCGCCGAGGTAAAGCAGAGACTGGACATTCTGGAGCTGGTGGGCGAGTATGTGGCCCTACAGAAGGCGGGTCGTAACTACAAAGGCCTGTGTCCCTTCCACAGCGAGAAGGACCCCTCCTTTTTTGTCTTTCCTGCACAGCAGAGCTGGCACTGCTTCGGCGCCTGTGCCACCGGAGGCGATATCTTCTCCTTTGTGATGAAGAAGGAAGGCGTTGAGTTTGGCGAGGCACTCCGTCTTCTGGCGCAGAGGGCAGGCATAGCTTTAGGCCCCCTTGAGGCTCGGGACAGGGCTCGAGATGAGAAGAGAGAGAGGTTGTTCCAGATAAATGAAGCAGCCGCTGAGTACTACAATCATCTCCTTGTGAGCACTCAGGCGGGCGGGGCAGCCAGGGACTATCTGAGCAGACGTAAGATCGTGCCCGAGACCATCAAAGCCTTCCGGCTCGGCTTCAGTCCCGAGGGCTGGGAGACAATCAAGAGCTATCTGCGTAAGAGAGGCTATGCCGAGAGAGAGCTGGTGGAGGCGGGACTGATAATAGAGAAGGAAGGAGGGGGGAGCTACGACCGGTTTCGCAACCGGCTGATGTTTCCCATTTCTGATGTGCAGGGGCGGGTCACCGGCTTCGGAGCCAGAGCTCTGGATGACTCCCTGCCGAAATATACCAACTCGCCCCAAACGCTGGTCTTCGATAAGAGCAGCTGTCTCTATGGTGTTGATAAGGCCAGGGATGCGATTCGGAGGGGAGACGCAGCAATAATAGTAGAAGGCTACACCGATGTTATCACTGCCCATCAGAACGGCTGGCGTAATGTGATCGGTGAGATGGGGACCGCTCTGACCGAGAAGCAAGTGGCAAGCATCAGAAGGCTCACCTCGAACGTGACTCTGGCACTGGATGCGGATCTGGCCGGAGAAGAAGCCACAATGCGGGGCAAGGCAATACTGGCCTGCTCCAATGCTGAAGCAAAGGTCATCCCGCTGCCTCCGGGAAAAGACCCCGATGAGGTGATAAGGGAGGACCCTGCGCTCTGGCAGAAGCTAACGGAACAGGCAATGCCTATCATGGACTTCGCATTTCAGTCTGTACTGAGCAAGGTCGATGTCAACAGGGCCAGGGACAAGTCTCTGGCCTTGCAGAAACTCCTGCCCTCGATCCAGGAAATAGGGGATCCCACACAGAGATTCCATTATGTGGAGAGGCTGGCCCGCGCACTTAGAATCAAGACAGGGGACATAGAAGTTGCCCTGCGGAAACTGAAGACGGCAGAGAAGAAGCCTCAACATGGCAAGCCAACCGAAGGATCTCGGCCTGCCCGTCGGTTCGTATCCAGTCCTGTGGAAGAGTACTGCCTGGCCCTGCTGCTTCAGCATCCTGAGTTGCGGGCCCTGACCGGCGAGCTATCGGCACAGCATTTTGAATGCACGGAGAACCGGGAGGTCTTCGAGAAGTGGCAGTGTTCCGGGGAAACCCATGACCTTGAAACTGAACTTGACAGGAGCCTACTAGAACATTTATACTATTTGGTCAACAGAGCTTTCCCGCCGTCCATACGTGACAGTGAAACGACACGCCGCCTCACTCTGGCCGACTGCATCCTGCGTCTGCAGGAGAGGCTATCCCGGAGACTGGAAACTGAGAAGGAGGCGACGCTTGGGCTGGAGCGGGAGAAGGGAGGCTTGAGCTCGGAGTTGTCCAAACTGAGAGAGCAGGGAATAGCCCCGGGGCAACAACTGCAGGATATCTTCGTAAAAAGAGGGAAGAAGCCATGGGTTCAATGAAGGAAGAAGAGATCAACCTGAACGGCGAAGAGGAGGCGGCTGAGGGCTTACTCAGCGACGATGCTGAAGTGGAGGAGAGCAGCACCCTGACTGAGGAGGCTGAGGGAAAGGAGGAGAGCGAGGAGTTTGTCCCCGAGGAGGCGGAGGAGATCAAGCCGCCACCGCCGGTAGAAGAGCACGAGATAATCGATGACTCAGCTCGAATGTATCTTCAGGAAATAGGCAGGGTGCCCCTGCTCAGTGTCCAGGAGGAGAAGCTTCTGTGCCGGAAGATAGAGCTGGGCAGAAGCGTGGAGAGAATTGAGGACAATCACTTCAAGAAATACAAGAGCCTGCCTTCGCCGCCTGACATAGTATTGCATCTGATCTCTCAATTGTCCAAGTCCTATCCAGTGGCTCAGGTTGTGCAAGAGCATATCGGTATGGACCGGTCCAGCAAGGTAGCAGAGACGATCAACAGCCCTGAGTTCTGCCGGGCCGTCGACGATGTGATAGACCCCGCGCTGACGGCCGCAACCGCCAAGGGGATAGGCAAAGGCGTCGCTGCTGCTGAAGAAGCGATAGTCAATCTATCCATAAACAGCCAGCTGGTGCCACCGCAGTTGCGGGAGATACTGGCCAGAGACGAGACTTCATGGCAAGAACTGAAGACTCTGTTGATAGACGACAGGTTTCTTTCTGAGATCGAGTCCCACCGCAGCGAGTTCAAGGACTACTTTGAACGGGCCAAGGCCGAGGCAAAGGCGTCGGAGAAACACCTCACCGAGGCGAACTTGCGTCTGGTTGTGAGCATAGCCAAGAAGTACATTGGACACGGTATGCCGCTTCTGGAGCTTATCCAGGAGGGCAATATCGGTCTTATCCGCGCCGTCGATAAGTTTCAGTACAGGAAGGGCTATAAGTTCAGTACCTACGCCACCTGGTGGATCAGGCAGGGCATCACCCGCTCGATAGCTGACCAGTCTCGCGCCATTCGCATCCCGGTGCACATGGTAGAGACCATCAACAAGCTGCTGAGAACCATGCGGCAGTTGGTGCAAGAACTGGGACGCGAGCCGAGTTACGCAGAGATCGGTGGCCGCCTGAACATACCGCCGGAGAAGGTAGAGGGAGTCATGGCCCTGTTTTTCCGAGAGCCCATATCGCTCGACATGCCCATCGGCGAGGATGCCGACAGCTGTCTGGGCGATCTTGTTGAAGACCACACCACCCTGACGCCGACCGAGGCTACTTCGCAGCAGCTACTCAAGGAACAGATAGACAAGGTGCTTGACGAGTTGACAGATCGTGAGAAGAAGGTGCTGCAGCTCAGATTCGGCCTCAAGGACGGGCACGCGCGCACGCTTGAGGAGGTAGGTAGAGAGTTCGACGTAACCCGGGAGAGAATACGGCAGATCGAAGGCAAGGCCCTGCGCAAGCTACGCCATCCCACCCGCAGTCGAAAGCTCAAAGGTTATCTGGACTAGCGCGCCCGATTGTCTTTGCTGAAACCTCGGCACAAGCAGACGCCACAGCCATGGCTCGCCTGCCGGAGTATCCGTGAGACTGCCAGGCAGGCGTTAGATCCGGCGTAAGCAGGTTCCATCTTCAGGGCATGTCGAACATGCTGCTCATCTTCTTGGACAGATTTCCCCGTGTCAGCGACTTGGTCAACTCCTGCATCTTACGGAACTGATTGAGGAGTTGGTTGACATCCTTGGGCGTGGTGCCGCTGCCTCGAGCGATCCGGCTACGCCTTCTGCCGTCAATGATGGCCGGGTTTCGTCTCTCCTGGTAGGTCATGGAGAGGATGATAGCCTCGATCTTCTTGAGCTGTTTCTCGCCGTCGGCATCGGGCAGATGAGACGCGAATTTGGAGAAACCCGGTATCATCTCGACCAGCCGTCCCAGCGAACCCATCTTATGAATCTGACGCATCTGGCTGAGCAGATCATCGAGGTCGAAGTGCCCGGCCCGCATCTTCTTCTCCAGATCCTTTACCTGCTGCTGGTCAAAGGCCGTCTCAGCTCTCTCGATGAAGGAGAGCATGTCTCCCATCCCCAGAATGCGGGACGCCAGACGGTCGGGATGGAACACCTCCAGCGCCTCCATCTTCTCGCCTGTACCCAGGTATTTTATGGGCACCCCGGTGACGGACCGAATGGAAAGCGCAGCCCCGCCCCGGGCATCCCCATCCATCTTGGTCAGGATGAGTCCTGTGAGCCCGATCAGGTCGTGGAATTCCTGAGCTACCCTTACGGCATCCTGGCCGATCATTGCATCTACGGTCAGCAGTATCTCTGAAGGGCGCACCAGGGTCTTGATGTCGGCCAGTTCCTTCATCAGGGGCTCGTCGATATGAAGCCGCCCTTGAGTATCTATTATGACCCAGGGCAGCCCCTGGGCCCTGGCCTGCTTCAGAGCGTGTTGACAGATGTCTCGCGCCGGCACCCTGGGGTCCTCGCTATACACAGGGATGCCGTTTTGCTCACCCAGCAACTTGAGTTGGTCAATGGCGGCAGGCCGGCGGGTATCGGCAGCTACCAGCAACGCATTTTGCCCCTGATGTTTGAGCTGTCTGGCCAGCTTCACCGCTGTGGTGGTCTTGCCTGAACCCTGCAGTCCTACCAGCAGAATGATCGCCGGTGTTTCAGTGCCCTGGACCAGACGGCCGGGCTCTCCGCCCAGGATGCCGACCAACTCCTCATTGACTATCTTGACGATTTGCTGGGCCGGCGTCAGGCTGCGCAGCACCTCAGAGCCGACGGCACGCTGCCGCACTCTGGTCAGGAACTCCTTGACCACCTTGAAGCTTACGTCGGCTTCCAGCAGCGCCAGGCGTACCTGGCGCAGGGCCTCGTCAACGTCGCCCTCGCTAAGCTTGCCCTTCCGGCCAAGCTTGTCGAAGATGCCGGTCAGCTTCTGGGTTAAGATTTCGAGCATGTTGCCTTCGAGGTATTTTATGCTTCGCCTGGTGTCGCAGTCAAACTGTTTGATGATAGGTGGACCTAGGCGAGCAAGGACGACAATGCTATTGCACTCGGGCCCGAATCAGCATACTATATGGGTGTTATGGAACACCTGTGGGCGCCGTGGCGGATCGAATACCTGCAGAGAGCCGCTGAGACCGGCTGCATTCTGTGCCAGAAACCAAGGGAGAGTAACGACGAGGCAAATCTTATCCTGTATCGTGGTCAGCACAGCTTTGTTATCCTGAATGCCTTTCCTTATAATCCCGGGCATCTGATGGTTGCCCCTTATCGGCACATCGCCGACCTGCAGGATTTCACCGACGAGGAAGCAGGCGAGCTCTTTGCCATACTGAAGAGGAGTCTCGAGCTTCTCAGAGAGGTGATGAAGCCGGTAGGCTTCAACGTCGGCCTGAACCTGGGCAGAGCTGCTGGAGCCGGCATAGACAAGCACCTGCATACTCATATCGTGCCCAGGTGGGCGGGTGACACTAACTTCATGCCGGTGGTTGCCGATACCAAAGTGATGCCGGAGGCCCTGATCGGCACATACAGAAAACTCAGAGAGAAGCTTTAGCGCGCACCGCCTTCCAGAGCGTCCCGGCAGGCATCTCCTGTTCTTCGGTGGCGAGCCTGTTTGAGCACATCGCCTGCGAATGTGCCGACAGGTATGCTGGCTATTTGGCTGGGCCGCGAGGAGAGTGTGGGTACAGCCGGGTCGATCAGCTTCTCCAGAACCGGGGGGTGAGCAGCATGAGCACCGTAAACAACTCCAGTCTGCCCAGCCACATGCAGGCGATCAAGATGGACTTGGCTGCGTCTGGCAGCCAGGCATAATTCAGCGCAGGGCCCACGGCCCCCAGTCCGGGTCCGCAATTAGCGAGAGACGTCAATACGGCTGAGAGCGCCGTTTCCAGATCAAGCCCGAGGAAACTAAGCGCTATGGCAGCTACCATTGCCACCAGGGAGTAGAGAAAGACAAAAGAGATTATGTCTCGCACTATTCCCCCCGGCAGAGGCTTTCGGTTGTACTTCAACGGAATCACAGCTTTAGGAGAAACGGCCCTCTTCATCATGACTCCCGTGTGTTTCATCAGCGTCAGCGCCCGCATTACCTTTATCCCCCCGCCGGTTGAGCCTCCAGAGGCCCCGATGATCATCAGGAGCAGAAGCACCATTCTGGGGCCGGAGTTCCAGGAGGCAAAGTCAGCCGTGGAAAACCCGGTGCAGGTCATAATTGAGATGGCCTGGAAAAGACCGTCCCTGTACGAGCCCACCCCCTGGGAAGCTGCCAGTAACAGCATGGCTCCCAGCAGAAGAATGACATAGAGCCTGAACTCTTCGTCCCTGAGTATTGCGAAGTTTCTCTTTAGAACCTGGTAGTGGACCACGAAGTTTGTGCCGCCCAGGATCATGAAGGCCATGACGATGTATTCGGCCACGGGATTAGCATAGGCTGCCATATTCGCTGTAGTAGGGGTGAATCCGCCTGTGGAGAGGGTCGAGAAAGACACGCAAATCGAATCGAAGAGAGGGAGCCTGGCCAGCAGGCAGAGCAGTGCAATCTGGACAGCGGTGAGACCCGCGTAGATGGACCAGAGGATCCTGGCCGTGGTCCTGAACCTGGGCCGCAGCCTTTCGGTCAGCGGTCCGGGGAACTCCCGGCCGAAAAGCTGAGAACCTCCCACCCCCAGAGTGGGCAGGATGGCAACAAAGAGACCAATCACACCCATGCCGCCCAGCCACTGAGTGAGGCTGCGCCACAATAGCACACTTCTAGGCAGTTCCTCCAGTACGCCGAGGATAGTCGCGCCGGTCCCGGTGAAGCCCGACATTGCCTCAAAGAAGGCATCGAGGAAACTCAGTCCCATGGGCGGCAGAAAGTAAGGGAGTGTGCCTAAGAGGGGGATGACAAGCCAGGTGAAGGCCACTATCGTGAAACCATCAGCTCGCTCTATCGGTCGGTCGGTCTTGAAGCTCCGTTCGAGAATCAGCCCGATCCCCAGGGTGATCAGGAGCGAATACAGGAACACCCGCCAGTCCTCGCCGTAGTGAAGAGCGGCGACCAGCGGCACGATATAAGCCAGGGCGAAGAACTTGAGAATTGAGCCAAGGATATGGAGGGTTAACCTTATCCTTTGGAGAACCATTTGTTCATGAACTCGGTGCCTTTTCTGGCAGACGCTCGGTCCACGATGAGAGTAAGCCAGTCTCCGGGCTCGAGTTGACTATCCGGACTCAGATACTTTCCCTCCCTCTGCACCACCAGAATCTTGATGCCGTTGGGGTTTCCCATCTGAGAGATGCTCCGCCCCACGCATCTCATGCCCCGTTCGATCTCTATCTCGAATATCTCTGCCATTTCGCAGGTAAGGAAGTCCTTTACATAAGGTTGCGAGATCATGCGTGAGATGTGTCTGGCTGCCACCATGTCCGGGTTGACCTGGAAAGTGACTCCGGCTTGCCTGAAGGCCTCCTCGTGCTCCGTCTCATCTACCAGAGAGACCACCGATCTGGCGCCGATTTCCTTGGCCAGCATGCAGATCATCAGGTTCTCTGAGTCATCTCCGGCAGCGGCCACGAAGGCGTCGGCGTTCCTGACGCCCGCCTCTTCCAGCACAGATTTCTGGCTGGCATCTCCTGTGATCGCCATCACGTCGGAACTCGACGCAATGTCAGCGCATTTGGCAGGGTCCCGGTCTATGACCAGCACCTCATGCCCCTGTTTGTTGAGGAGTTCTGCGAGATTCTGCCCTATGTCGCTTAAGCCTGCTATTATGACGTGCATTACTTGTTCTTCAGCAGCCAGCCATCTCTGTCATACTTGCCATGGACCGGTGATATGCAACTGGAAGGGGGTGGTTGCAGGTACGTGGGGACGAAATCGAAGGTCGATTCAGGATGCTAGGCACTCTCCATATATATCACTTCGCTGTATTGCTGCCAAACGTCCAGCGATTTTAATCCCCGCCAGTATTGTTGTCAAGTGCTTCAGCTGACCTCGCATGCTGGTAGCTGGCCTTGCCCAACTCCTTCAGCCAGGCCAGTGACCTGAGCTCTCGCTGCAGGATGTGCTCTATGTACTCGTGCAGTGTGCGCTCCAGTTCGCTCGCTAGCTCTGGATGCAATCTGACCCGTCTGGCGGTAGCGCAGTCACATCCTTGCCACAAGCGCAGGACCTTAAGAGCCTCAACCGAAACGGGCGGTGAGGCGTTCGTAGCCCGTGTCCCCGCCTGCGCGTGAAGTCGGGCCTGCTCATCATTGCAGTGAGGGCACAGTAGCCCGCCCCTGGCAGGGCTGACAAAATTGACCACCGCCTGGAGCGGCAGATCGCAGCCCACACATCGGCGCAACTGGGGGCGATAGCCAAGCTGGTGAAGAAGGTGTATCTCAAAATACCGCAGTATGGTCTCAGTGCCGTTCGTATCGCTTAACTGACCCAGGGTATCGAGCAGCAGTTGGAACAAGGAGCCACCCTCTCCGCCCTCAGCGGTGAAGCAGTCGACAAGCTCCAGCAGGTAGAGGCCACAGGCCATGCACCACAGGTCGCTTTTCAGAGCCAGGAAACCGTTGATAGTCTGACTCTGGGTGACAATGTCGAGATTGCGTCCTCTGGCCAGGAACAGCAAGCTATGGGTTAACGGTTCCACGTTTCCGCCCAGTTTGCTCTTGGGCCGGCAAGCCCCCTTGGCAACTGCCTTCAACTTGCCGTGCTCCGGGGTGTATATGGTGACGATCTTGTCGAACTCGCCCAGCTTCATCTGTTTCAAGATGATGCCTTGCGTCTGAAAAGTTCGAGGAGTGCCCATGTTGGTGTCCGGACCCTGAATGATGAGTCCTCAACCAATAGTAGATCGGTTCTCGGCGTGAGTCAACAACAGGTTAACGGCATTGGCGGCCGCGGCAAAGGAGAAGTACACGGGCAGTCCGGCGGCAACACAGCCGGATATACCCGCCCAGATGGCCTCAGCCTCCTGGGGCACGACACTGGGCTCAAGCACCATCGCCACCGGCTTGGGTAGATCCCCCTGCTTGGCGAAGAGCATGGCCGCCCAGGAGGCTACGCGGGCCGGCACGACTCCATGGTGCACGAACTGACCCGTTCTGATAAATACCACCACGAAGTCTGTGCCCTCCCAGGCTGATACTATATCGAGAGTTCTCCTGATGCCGTCGGGGTTCATCATGGCCTGTGAGTAGTCCACGGGGTTTCGCAGGATATTGCCTGCGATGGGAGTGAATTCCTGTATCTGAGCCATTATCTCTTTGGGCAGACCGGGCACCCTTAGCCCTCTGCGTTCGAACTCGTCAGCGATGAGGACGCTGGCGCCACCTCCAATGCCAAACAACATGGCATTCCTGCCTCCGGGAACGGGCAGGAACGAGAGTGTGACCAGTACGTCGACCATTTCTTCGATATTGCTGACCTGGATTATGCCCAGTTGCTTGCAGAGGGAATCCCAGGTAGCCCGGCTTCCCGCGAGGGCGGCAGTATGGCCGGCCACTGCTCGAGCGCCTCCTTCGGTTGTGCCCCCTTTAAGCAGTACCACCGTCTTGGTTCTGGTTATCTCCTCAAGAATCCTGCGAAATCTCCGCCCGTCCTTGATCCCCTCAATATATAGGGCCAGTATTCTGGTGTCGGCGTCATGAGCCAGGCATTCAAGCAGGTCGTTCTCATCGATGTCACATGCGTTGCCATAGCTTATGACCTTACTGAAGCGGACGCCCCGCAGCGCAGCCTGCCTGACCATGTAAATGGAGTTGCCGCCGCTCTGGCTGATGACCCCCACCGGGCCGCTCTCCTTGGGGAAGGCGGGACTGAAGGAGACCCTCGATTCGGGGCAGTAGATGCCCATGCAGTTGGGGCCGATAATCCTGACCCCCTTCTTGCGGCCAACCTCGGCCAGTTCGGACTCGAGCTTCATCCTCTGTTCGTCGCCGGTCTCACTGAAGCCCGAGGTACAGAAGTGAACTGCTCGCACCCCCTTCTGGGCACACTCTTCCACAAGCTGGGGGGCGATACGGGCGTTAACGAGGCCGATGACATAGTCAATGTTGCCCGGGACATCCTTGAGACTTGTATAGACCTTGTGCCCCTGGATCTCGCCGCCCTTCGGATTGACGAGATAGAGGGGTCGGTCGAATTCGAATTCGAGCAGGCCATCCAGGAAGGTGCGCGTCCAGTGGCCGGCCTCGGCGGTGGTGATACCGACCAGGGCGATCGACCCGGGCTCGAAGAGAAACTCCAGGTCGTGCTGACTCGCGGTCTTCATGCTTGTTGCTAAGTGATGTCCTGTTGGCGCAGGTGGATGGGGTGGGAAGCTGGAAGAGAGGAGCCGCATGCCGGTAAGAGCATGCGGCCGTAGATTTGCGATGTCATTTCTTCCTGAGATTGCCGTGCCGTTTGATGCTATGTCAGTGAAGGGGCAGGGCTGCCTCAGCCCGAAGTATAGCAGAGAGCGTGCCGAATGTAAAAGCTGCCCAAGGACTGGTAACTGTCAACTTTTGGTAGGTGGGAATCCTGGATAGCATCAGGCTGTGT
>JACUUR010000114.1 GCA_014859205.1 Dehalococcoidia bacterium
CTGCGCAATCTGGCAGACGAGATACTTCAGGACATCAGCGGGCAGCGCAGCTTCTTCTACGTGGGCGACGTGAAGCAGGCCATCTATGGTTGGAGGGGCGGCAACGCACGCCTCTTCGGCAAGATACTGGAGCAGTACCGGGGGCAAATCGAGCAGGTCCCATTGAGTGTGTCCTTCCGCTCCTGTCAGACCGTCATAGACACGGTCAATCGCGTGTTCGCCAGCTTGCCGGATGACCAGCTACCTCAGCAGGCTGTCGCCGACTGGAAGAAGGTCTGGCAGGAACACAGGTGCCAGCCCGATGCCGTCCCGGCCCGGGGCTATGCTGCGCTGCTTGAACCTCCCTGCGACGGCGGTGACTTCAAGCCCACCGCCGAGGACAGGTACCGCGTGGTGGCCCATCTACTGAATGAGATCAAGCCGCTGGAGCGCGGACTCTCTGCGGCCATCCTTGTACGCACCAACAATGCCGGCAAGTACATCGTCGATTTCCTCCGTAGCCAGTGCCCCGGAATGCCCGTCGTTCACGAAGGCAGAGCCGCCATCAAGGACAACCCGGTCGTCGCCGTGTTGCTGTCGCTTGTGAAGTTCGCAGCGCACCCGGGAGATACCTTCGCCTGGCGCCACCTCCAGATGAGCCCCCTCAACGGATACTTCGCCAAACGAGGACTGCAGAGAGACGACCTGCCGCTGCTTCTATTGCGGGAAATACAAACCCACGGCTTTCAGGATTTCGTGCGTAGTTGGGGAGCGCGGCTGGATGCAGCACAGCAACTGGACAACTTCGGTCGCAAGCGCCTGAACGACCTCGTCAACGCCGCCGGCGAGTTCGACAGCACGGGGTCCATCGCCTGCGCCGACTTCCTTCGTTTCATCGACAACTACCAGCTTCATGAACTGGGCAGCGATACCGCGGTACGGGTCATGACCGTACATCAGTCCAAGGGGCTGGGCTTCGATATCGTCATCCTGCCCGATCTGCAGGGAAACAATATGGCCAGGGCCGGCCATCCGGACTTCGTCATCGCCCGTGACCCCACAACCGATAGGCCACTGTGGGCGCTGAAGACACCCCGCGCCGTCATCGCCGAGAGAGATACCATACTGGCAGAGCAGCTGCAGAGGGCGAACGAAGCTGCCTGCTTCGACGAGTTGTGCGTGCTATACGTAGCGCTGACCAGGGCCAAACAGGGCCTTTACATGGTCACAGCCTTCCCCGGCAAGACTGCCAGGGCGCTGACGCCCGCCGCTTTCTTGAAATCGCAGCTTGCTGGAGATCCCAGGCCGATATGCGGTCAGGCCACGAAGATAGGCGGTGAGCACGTCACCTGTATCTATCAGGCAGGAGAACGTGATTGGTATCTCAAAGCCCCCGCGGAGGCGCGGCCTGCCCAACGCCCTCAGCTACTTGAGCTACCCCGCGGATTCGGCAAACAGCCTTCATTGAGACGGAGTCTGCTCGGTGTATCGCCATCCACCATTGAGAGGAGAGAGAGCAGGGCCGATGCGCTGTTCACACACGCCGCCCATGACAGCATCGAACTGGGCCGGGCCATCCACGAGCTCTTTGCGAAGGTATCCTGGCTGGACGAGGTGGATACCGGCGACCTGGTACAGCAGTGGCGGGACGCCTCTCGCCTGTCGGGGGAGATAGCGCGCAGGGCTGTAGAGCAGTTCCGTCGGGCCGTTGATTCCGTTGAGGTCAGGCAGGCCCTGTCCAGGCCGGAGGGCAATATCGTCCTGTGGCGTGAGAAGCATTTCGAGATCGTGCTTGAAGACCAGTGGATAACCGGTGTCTTCGACCGGGTCACGATTACACAGGATTCGGCCGGCAGCCCGTTACAGGCAACGATACTGGACTTCAAGAGCAACGAGATCACTGATGATGGCGAGCTTGCCAACACGGCCGAACACTACCGCCCGCAACTCCTGCTCTACGGCAAAGCCCTTTCACGAATGCTGCAAGTCGATCCTGCACGGATCAAGCTCCAGCTTCTGTTCACCTGCGCAGGCAAGATTCACACCCTCTAGCGCCGGCCGGACGTATCCGAGCTGCCATGAGCGGCAGAGGTGGCTGGTAGCTCCAAGTCAACCAGTCAGACCATGGGGCCCGCAACCGGGCGCGCGATTCATAGCAGGCATGTCGTCTGGCGCTCCTGGTACTCACCGTCCAAAGGGCGCCGAATCCTGCTGCTCCGTCTCAGGGACAACCGATGCCGTATTTGCGCAGACGCGTAGCTTTGGCCCTGCCGTTGCCCACGAGTGTATCCATGAGCTTCCAGAAGGCCCCACCGTGGTCCTTGATCCGGGTATGGGCAAGCTCGTGCAGGATGACATAGTCCATTAGCTCTTCGGGCAGGAGACTGAGCTTCATGTTGAGGCTGATGTTGTTCTTGCTCGAGCAGCTCCCCCATCGCGTCTTCTGATTACGGATGAACAACCTGCCATAGGTGAATCCGTGCCGCGCTGCCAGGTGCTCCAGCCTTCGCTTTAGCTTGCGTGTCGCCTCGGCCCTGTCGATGCCATCGGAGGCCACCGGAGCGGACCCCACCTGCTCCTGATACTCCCTCAACCTGCGTAGTTGCCTCTGTATCCAACCCGTCTGCGTACAAACAAACTCCTCCGCCTCCTTGAAGGAGCATCCCTCAGGAACCGCAACCCTGACCCCTGAGAACGGGTTAACCGAGATGATCACCCGCCTGGCCTTCTTGCTGCGCTGGAACAGCACCGGCCCCGCGCCGGCGATCTCAACGGTCTTTGAATCCGCCATCTGCTCTTGGGGAATCGGGTCCTGGCTGCCCGTGGAGGCAGCAGTAGCCATGAATGGCAAAAAGGAAAGCCCCAAGCAACCTCGCCTTCTTTGGTTTTCTCGCCTCGCCCTTTCGACTTCCGCCTACTCGGCCTCGGTTCTTCGTCCACCAATTTCCCGTCTGGCTGCTTGGGACAATTCTTATATTATCACACCCGTCGGTGCC
>JACUUR010000115.1 GCA_014859205.1 Dehalococcoidia bacterium
TGATGGATGTCTGTAGTGCGAGGCTTCAGTTCCGACATGGCCGAGGTCCGATGACCCGCGACTCCTGTCGGAGATGCTCGATGAGATCGGCACCTCGTGCGGGGTGGCGGTGAAGTCGAGGCCCTCAATTCGCCCGCTTGCGGACCGGAGTCCGGCCCCCAGGCCCTATTGACAACCGAACTATATCATTATAGTATATGTATGGACTAGATGCTGTCATAGCCACTCGAGTAGTATATTATGCACTCGCGAAACGGAACTCACGGGCATGATGTCTGACATTGATTAGCTATCGCAGTATCACCCGAAGGAGCGGGGCCTATGAAAATAGCAATCACCAGCATTTCCGCAGCCCTTGTACTGGTCCTGGCGCTGGCCTGGCCGGCCGTGGGCTCCGACAGCGGCAGTATCACCATCACCATGACTGGGGCCGGTGAGATATCCATCAGTCTGGACAAGACGGGATGGCCCCTGGGAACAGTGACGCCGAATACAGAGTATCTGACCAGCCCGGCCATACAGTGGTGCACGCTGAAGGTAGAGGGCGACACGCATGTGAATACCTACATCGTAGGGGAGGACGCCAGATGGACGGCTGACCCGGCGGCCTACAAGTGGACCCTGAGCAGCGATGGCAGCAACGGCGAGAACATCTACGGGCTGTGGTTCCGCATATACCTAGATACAGACCGCGGGTACGTCCCCATCACCAAGATAGCAGGCGAGTTCTGGCCTCACTCGGGTGGCACGAGCCTGTCACCCGGGGCCACCAAGCAGTTTGGCCTGAAGCTGGTGACGCCGACGTCGTTTGCCGGCGGGAGGGAGATGCAGACCAAGATCACCATCAGCGCAGTGGCCGGCTGATGGGGCGTGAGATTGCCTCGCCCCGACAGGTCGAGGAGGGTACGGCACGACCCCCGACTCCCGTCGAGGCAGGCTCTGAAGGGTCGCACTACAGATAATGTAGTGGCGGGGTTTACCCCACCTTTTCCACCTGTTCCTCTCCCTTGAGAGAGAACGAAGATCCCGACTAGGTCGGGAGGATTAAGGCGAGGGTGATTATCCCCCTCACTCCAACTCTCTCCCGCCAGGGGAGAGAGAACAATGATGAAGGGCGGGCACAAGGCCCGCACCTACGGCTATTATCACCAAGATGAGTGTCATCGCCCGGAAACACCGGAGGTCAACTATCAGGAATTGCGCCGTGATCTGTAGAGCGTCCGCACTCCTCACGATACTGCTGCCCGCCCTGCTGCCGTGTTTGACTCTTGCCCAGGGCCCCGACTTCGGCGTCTATCCCGCCGAGATGGAGATAGGCGGCATCCTCCCGGGACAGCAGGCGGAGTTCGAGATCACTATCCTTAACAGAGACAAAGCGCCTCGCCTCTTCACGATCACGTCCTTTCAGCCGCTGCAAGAAAGCAGAAGGCAGGGCCGCGATGAGTTGCCTGATGCAGGCTGGATAGCCCTGTCCCCCGTGGAGATCGAACTGCCCGCCGCTTCTGAGTCGACGGTAACCGTGGCGGTGGCCATACCGGCGGGGCGGGAATGGGCAGGACGCCACTGGGAGATCTGGTTGCGGGTCGCCTGTGAATCCGACGACCTGTTCGACGTCGAAGTCTATGTTCGCCTGCTGATATCCACCGCGTCCGCAACAGAGACGGGCTCCGACACCCGCATCATGATCGCGATTGCGGCAGGAATGGTCCTCCTCGGCTCAGTCCTCTACTATGGCTTCAGGCACAGAGCCGGGCCTGCCTGATCGTGGCTTCCCGCTGGCTGGAAGCCCTTCACGAACGCGCAATGGAGAAGCCTTATGGTAGCATACAGGGTTAAAAAGAAAGGGACGGACAGGCCGCACTATGTAGTAGCTGAGGTCATCTGCGGGGCTGCAGGGTCAGTTCGCGGTCCTCGGCCGACAGGTTGTTGCGCATCGCCTGCCGTGCCCGGGAGAGCAGTCCCTCGATAGACTTGGGAGATCGCCCCATGATCCGGCTTATCTCCAACACGGGCATCTCGTCGAGGTATTTCAGGACCAGCACCCTGCGGTAGTCACGCGGCAGGCCCACCAGGGCCCGGTGGACCGACTGACGGGTCTCTGCCGTCTCCATCATTGTGAGGGTGGCTGGTTCATGATCCCGTGCCCGGTCCAGTTGCGTTTCGGTGAAATCGGGAGCCGATGTATCAGCTTCGGGCTGGCGTGCCTGGCGCCGGTAGTAGTCATTTATCTTATGAACCGCGATGCTGCGCAGCCAGGTATAGAACTGACTCTCGCCGCGGAAGTTGTCCAGTGAGCTCAGCGCAGCCAGGAAGACTTCCTGGACCAGGTCCTCAGCTGCACTCCTGTCTCCCCCCACCCGCCCCAGTATCATGGAGTAGAGTCTGTTCCTGTATGTAGTGTAGAGTTCATCCATGGCCGCGCTCTTGCTTGAGCGCAGCTTCTGGACGAGCCTGGCCTCTTCGCTCTGTAACGAAAGATCGGCTGATTTCATTCCGCCTCTATCTGCCGCCACCTGCGGCTGCAGCATGCTCAGGATAGCAGCCACACGCGGGCACGATAATCACCTATAGGTACCGATTCGGCCAGAAAATAGTACTGGGCCTAAGGGAGTCATAGGGGCCACGCCTGCATCGAGGTGCGGGTGAGATTGCCACGCCCCGGTTGCATAAACGCTCCCAGCGACAAGCTCGAAGATGTAGCGGCGGGTTAACCCCCGCCTGGGGATGAGGTGATGAGGGATCGGGGTCCAGGCCCACCCATCACCGGGAGGGCACAAGGCCCTCCCCTACGGAAGGGGAGATTACGGCGTGCCGACAGGTCGGGGCTGGCAGTGACAGGAGCATTGGGGGCTGGGCACCCAAACCCCCGACTGGCGATTCAAGGGCCCGGGATGACGGAAGTCTGTAGTGCGAGGCTTTAGTCCCGACATGGCCGAGGTCCGATGACTCGCGACTCCTGTCGGAGATGCTCG
>JACUUR010000116.1 GCA_014859205.1 Dehalococcoidia bacterium
TCTCAAGAGCCCGGGGAGCTGAGCAAACGCAATGCTCGCGTTTGGGACTGCATCGTCAATGCCAGACTCGTGAAATCGTTTGTCCTTGATAAAGAAGAGTTCAAGAGGGAAGTGAAAGCCTTGCTGGCAAATCAGCAGATGCCATCATGAGGTGACATAAGCAGCTCGCTGAGCTTGCGGTGGGCGTTGCTTCGTGATGATCGCTGTAAGCACGGCGATGTGTCGGCGTCGGCAGGGCGACCTGGGAAAATGCCGGAGCTGCCTGAGGTAGAGACGATCAAGAACGAGCTTGCGCCCTCGGTTGTGGGGCACAGCTTAACCGGGGTTGCCATTTTTGATGAGAAACTGGTGGCTGTCGGCTCCTTGGAGGAGGTGCATCGGGAACTGATTGGCCGGAAGATAGAGAGTCTGAAGCGCCGGGGCAAGTATCTGATCTTCGAACTGTCGAGTGGCAGGTCGCTGATCATGCACCTCAGGATGACGGGCTCGCTGCTGCTGAATCCCCGGGAGGTCGACCGCTATGCTCGGGCGGTTTTCGACATCTCAGGGGAGCATCGGGTCGTCTTCAGCGACCGGCGTCGCCTGGGCCGCATCTGGCTGGTGAATGACGCTGATACGACGGTCGGCAAGTTGGGCCCTGAGCCATTCGACGAGGGTTATAGCGCGGAGATTCTGGGGCAAAGCCTGAGTCGTCACCGCATACCGGTGAAATCGGTACTGCTTGACCAGCACATCGTCGCCGGCATCGGCAACATGTATGCCGATGAAGCGCTGTTCGCTGCCGGCATTCACCCGTCAAGAAGAGCGCACTCGCTGTCTCGCAAGGAAGTGCGAACTTTACATAACTGCATCCGCGCGGTCCTTGAGGCGGCCATCAACTGCAAGGGCGCCAGCGTGGATACTTACGTCCGCCCCGAGGGCGAACTGGGCACGGCACATTGTGATTTCAAGGTTGCCCACAGAAGAGGTCAGCCCTGCCCCGCCTGCGGCGCCACCATACAGTGGATCAAGATACAGAATCGCGGCAGCTGTTTCTGCCCGAAATGCCAGTCCCTTAGCTCGAGGCACACAGCAAAAGGGTCGCAGCGGGCGTCTCACTCCCTTCACAACGTTACGTGAGCGGTGTCTTCGCACCGCGCGTCAACACGTTAACGTGATGGGTCTACTCATTCATGGCGTACTCGCCGTTCAGAACCGCTACGTGCTGTTCCCATACTCTGTTGTACTGCTCGGGATCGGGGACCGGCTTGATGAGCATGATCCTGGAGCAGTAGTCCCGCTGTTCGTCCCTTGAGCTGTGGTTGGAGTAGATCTGCATGGCAAACTGAGCGCAGTCGCGCACCATAAAATCAAACACCTGGTTCAGTATGTCGGGGTCCAGATCCCCGTAGCGCGCCTGCTCAAGAATGAGCTGTCCGTACACAACGATGGAGAACATCTCGCCCAGCGGCAGCGACCAGGATGGGTCCATATCCTGGGCCTGGTCCGGCCCGGCCTTCTCCAGCATCTCCTTGAAAATGCTTATCTGCTTCATGAAGGCGGCCACGTTGGGCAGGCCCTGGTTGGCCTCGAAGACCGGCCTGTAGTCGTGGAACTGTATCTTGCCCAGTCCCCTGGTGGGGCCCTGGTTGAACAGGAACAGGTCGTCGTTTAGCGAGAAGTCCGGGGCCACCGGGGCATACTCGGCCGGGTTGAAGAAGTAGTTCTGCATGAACTTGCGGATGAGCTGTATGTTCACATGTACAGTTCCCTCGAGCTTGGACGGCCCCCTGATGTCGGCGGCCCCCATGTGGAAGTAAGTGTCCTTCTCGAACCCCTTGGCCGCGATTACATCCCAGAGCAGGTCGATCACCTCCTCGGCCTGGAGGGTCACCTTCATCTTGCTTGTAGGGTTGTAGAGCAGATAGCGGCGGTCGTCGGGGCCGGAGTTGCGGAAATAGTCGGTGGCGCGCCGCTGGTATAGCTTCATGCCTACCAGGCGCAGCCAGGCATCCATGAAGTTCTTGCGCACGTGGGGCATGTCGGTGACCCTCATGCCGTAGAGGACCCGGTTCGAGGCATGGGTGATGGCCTCGTAGAAGCAGTGCTCGGCCACTCCGATGGATCCTGGCCCGATGTTGAACTTGCCGATGTTCACTGTGTTAAGCGCGCAGTCCCAGGCATGCGGCCCCCGCGAAACGATGTCGTCCCCGGTGATTGGATAGTCGTGCAGGGCGAAGTTCGCCACGTACTCCTGGTGCGAGATGACGTTCCTCTTCAGTTCGTAGGCCTTGTGGTGGTAGTTGGTGACGAAGAAGGCGTAGTCGTCGCTGCCGTCCTTGATTCTGCCCAGAGTGGAGACCATCTCCGCTTCATTGCCGTTGCCTATGTAGTACTTCTCGCCGTTGGCCACCCATGTGCCGTCCGGCATCGGGGTTAGTGAGGTCTCGGTGGAGTAGATATCCGCGCCGTGTTCCCTCTCCGAAAGCCCGAAGGCAAAGATCGCCCCTTCCTTGAGTAGCCTGGCCGCTTTCTTCTTCGCCTTCTCGTTCTGACTCATCCACATCGGGCCCAGGCCCAGGATGGTCACCTGGAAGCAGTACCAGTAGCCCAGGCCGTAGAAGGCCAGGAGTTCGGCATACTCGCTGTTGCGGGCGGTGTCCCAGCGACAGTCGGGGTCTCCGCCGGCATAGTCCTTGGGCGTCAGCAGTTTGGCAAAGATCTGCTCCCTGCCGATGAAATCGACGAATTCCCTGTACCACACCTTCTTGTTGTAGTCGTCCAGAATCCGGGCCTTACCCATCTTCTCGAAGAACGCGATGGTCTTATCCATGATGGTCCTCGACCCTTCGTCGGCCATCAGGCTCTTGTACTTCTTGGGCTGTATTAGATAGTTCACCGTTGCTCCTTTC
>JACUUR010000117.1 GCA_014859205.1 Dehalococcoidia bacterium
GCGGTACTCCTGGCGTCGCACGAGATCGCTGAGGCTCCCCCTCACTCTAACTCTCCCGAGCCACTCGGGATCTTCGTTCTCCCTCGAGGGGAGAGAGGACTATGGGTGAAGGCCGAGTGCTGAGTGGTGAGGCTCCCCCTCACTCTAACTCTCCCGAGCCACTCGGGATCTTCGTTCTCCCTCGAGGGGAGAGAGAACTATGGCTGAAGGCTGACCGCTGAGCGCTGATAGCCTTTTCTGTTTGTCATCTGAGCTTTGACATTTGAAGCTTCCCTTCGTGTCATCCCCCATCCGTACTATTGACAAACCTGTAGCGTGTGATAAATTGTAGGCAGGCGCTGAAGGTGCCGGCCGACTATGCCGTGGTTGGCGAGGTCCAGCTACGGCCGGTTTGACTTTAGCCAGACGGCCAATTACACTTGACGCAAGGAGCGGAAAGCTAACACTATGGCACAGCAGACGGAGACCCGACCCGACCTCAAAGCCGGGATCGGAGACTACCTCAAGGCCCGGGGCTATGAGGTAACCGAGTCGGCCGAGCTCGCCGGCAAGTCGGGCGTCAGTCACGTCTTCGATATGCTGGCCCGCATCGACGACGGATTCTTCGGCTACACCCTGGCCATCTGCGTCAGCGAAGGTGTCGACAAGGAAGCCGAGGTGGAGACGATTTTCAACTTCGCCAACAAGGCCTACGACTGCGGCATCATCGACCGTGTGCTGTTCGCCTCGCCTGCGCTGAGCCAACAGGCCAGGCAACTGGCCGGCAAGCAGCGCATAAAGGTCATAGATGGCGACCTGGTTGACAAGCTATTGACCTCGAAGCCTCCTCAGCAGGCCGCGCCCCCCGAGCCCGTCCGGTTCGAGACCAAGGACCAGCTGGTGCAGTCTCTGTCCGGCCGGGGCTATCTGGTGGAGAAGAACCACAGGATAAAGGGTAAGTCCGGCGTTGAATATACCTTTGACATAGTTGCCTATACCAACAGCGGCCAGGTGGCCCATGTCCTGGGCATCGATTTCCTCCGGGCCGATAAGGAAGTCGGCCTGGAGCAGGTCACCCTGTTCGATACCAAGGCATACGATGCCGAGGTTGACGGCAAGGTGATCGTGGTCTCCCCGGCCATCAGCGACGAGGCCAGGCAGTTCGCCCACCACCAGAGCATCAGGGTGTTTGAGCCCGGCCAGGAGACACCATCCGAACCCGGGACCACCGACGACAAGGTCGCCAAGCGCGGCGGCAAGCTGGTCAAGGCCGAACATTACGGCAAGCTGCTCAGGCAGAGGCCCACGGCCGAGGCGCTGGCGTTGATTCCCGAGGTGGTGGCCAGAAGGTACAATGCCATCCCCATCAGCATCAGCAATCGCACGCTGGAAGTGGCCATGGTGGACCCCACCGATATCTTCGCCCTGGAGGCCTTCGCGGCCCACAGCCGGCTGAGGATCAAGCCCGTACCCGCCAGCGCCAAGGACGTCCGCGACGCCATCGACTTCAACTACAAGGCCTACGGGGAAATCGAGCAGCAGATCTCCCGCATCTCCGTGCCCGCCGAGGCCACCGATGAGGGACTGGCCATCAGCGCGGCCACCGATACCCCGCTGGTGCAGGCGCTCAACCTGATAATTGAGGAGGGGGTCAAGGCCCGCGCCTCCGACATTCATGTTGAACCACAGGAAGACAGGGTCCGAGTGCGCTATCGCATCGACGGCACCCTTCAGGACATGATGTCCGTGCCCATTGCCGCCCACCGGGCACTGATCTCGCGCATCAAGATACTGGGCGGCATGAACATAGCCGACCACTTCCGTCCTCAGGACGGCCAGTTCTCGACCAAGACCAAGGGCCGCGACATCGATGTCCGGGTGGCCACCGCCCCCACGGTCAACGGCGAGAGGGCAACCCTGCGGCTGCTGGATAAGTCCATGGCCACGCTGGGCCTGGCCGAGCTGGGCATGCTGCCCGACACCCTGGAAATATTCGAGAAGATGCTCAAGACCCCCTACGGCATGATCCTGGTCAGCGGTCCGACCGGGGCCGGCAAGACCACCACGCTGTACGCGGCAATCAACTCCTTCGATACTCTGACTCGTAACATCATCACCATCGAGGACCCCGCCGAGTACCGCTTCAAGGATATCAACCAGATCCAGATCAACCCGCTGGCCGGCATCACCTTTGCCAGCGGACTGCGCTCCATACTACGTCTGGACCCCGACGTCATACTGGTGGGCGAGATCCGCGATGCCGAGACGGCCAACATCGCCACCCAGGCGGCCCTGACCGGCCACCTGATGCTATCATCGGTGCATGCCAACGACGTTGCCGGCGTGCTCTCGCGGCTGCTGGACCTGAAGGTCGAGCCCTTCCTGATCGCCTCCTCGGTGATCGGAGTAATCGCCCAGCGCATGCTGCGCCGGGTCTGCCCCGACTGCAACCGGCTGATCGAAGCTCCGATCGTGGAGCAGATGGCCTACGAGAAGGAGATGGGAGAGTCGAAGACGCGATTCCTGTACGGCACCGGCTGCAAGTCCTGCTCCTATACCGGCTACCTGGGTCGTACGGGCATATTCGAGGTACTGACCGTCACCGATGCCATAGGAGCCATGGTCTGCAACCACGAGAGCGCCACGTCCATCCGGGCCAAAGCCATTGAGGACGGCATGATAACCATGATGAACGACGGCATGCGCAAGGTTAAGGAGGGCATCACCACGCCCACCGAGGTATTGCGCAGCGCGTATGCGCCCACATAAGGATGAGGAAGTTCAAATGACAAAATCCAAATGCCAAAGAAATGCCAAAGCTCCAATGACCAAATGGGGCCTCGGCGGGCGGCAATCAGCGGTCGGCGATCGGCTGGCGGGGGTTTGGCATTTGGAATTCTCCGAATCGT
>JACUUR010000035.1 GCA_014859205.1 Dehalococcoidia bacterium
CCCGGCTTATGTGCTCTATCAACTCCCTCCTCTTCATCAGCTATACAATTATACGGTCTACGGGGCTGTAACTCCAGCGTTGCATCGACGGCCCGGTGAAGGGTGAATAGTAAACGGTGAATGGTGAATAGTAAACAGTGAACGGTGAACGGTGAGTAGTGAATGGTGGCATGGTGCTGCCGTGGAGGACAGACCGCATCTCGTGGTAAGATATGATAGAGTCCACCTGCGTGATGGCTAATGTGGGGCATGTTTGCGGAGTTTCCGCAATGTGTTATCCAACCAGGAGGTTTGCCAATGCCTAAGATAGCTGACCGGATAGAAGTCAATACAGCGGTGCATCATGGAAAGCCGGTGATTGCCGGCACCAGAGTCCCCGTTCACATGATCCTGGAACTCCTGGGCAGCGGAGTCACCTTTGAGGAGATCATCAAAGATTACTATGATGGCATCACTAAGGAAGATATTCTAGCCTGCATTCGATATGCTAACTCTCTGGTGGAGGAAGAGGAAATCCATGCCTTAGAGACCACCGATGTCCAGGCCTAGGTTCTTAGCTGATGAATGCACCTTTGCCCGAACGGTCCAGTTCATGAGGGGACTCGGGTTCCATGTAGAGCGCATTCAGGATTCGGGACTAAGAGGAGCCGCAGATTCCGTTGTTTTCCGCAAGGCACAAGAGGCAGAATCGGTGCTGGTTACAAACGACAGAGGCTTCGGGAACACCGGTACTTATCCACCTTCCTCTCATTACGGGGTGATTGTCCTGAAGATTCGTGCGGAGCCAGAATCGGTTCGAAGTGTTCATCGAGTGTTGAGGGAACTCCTGGAGAGCGAAGTCAGATTTGAGGGGACGCTCTTCATTGTGGACGCCAACAAGTATCGCAGGAGAAAGACGGCCTAGAAGCCCTGGCGGGCAATGGGAGAGTTAGTAGTGAATAGCGAATGGTGAACAGCAGACTGGTTTGCTGAGTTGCTGGAGTTTGTTGGGTTCCTTGGCTTTGCCGGGCAATGCTTGCCGTACGTCGCGCATATATGTATAATGGATACATATAACGCGAGGCGAAATTATGGAGGGCAGATATGGCGAAGACAACCGTAGTCATCGATGATGAACTGCTGCAAAGGGCGATGCAGGTCAGCGGCGCCAGGACCAAGAGACAGGCGATCACGACTGCGCTGGGTGAACTGGTGCGCAGGAGAAACTTGGAGGCACTGCGACAAGAGGCCGGCACATACGATCTGGCTCTTTCGGTGGAAGAACTGGAGAGACTAAGGGATGAGCAATAAGCTTGTGCTGATCGATACCTCGGTCTGGATCCTGTTTCTGAGGAAACACCCGCCGCCGGTAGTGGAAGAGGAAGTGGGGCGCTTGCTGGCAGAGGACAGCGTGGCCATCTCTCCCATGATACGTCTTGAACTGCTCGGGGGGACCAGAACATCCGCTGAGTTCAACCGCTTGCAGGGCCGGCTTGATGCTCTTCATCGGCTACCGGCTGATGAGGCAACCTGGGATAAGGCAGCAGAGCTTGCCTTTCTGTTAAGGCAACAAGGGAAGGTGATTCCCTACACGGACCTGCTGATAGGGGCAGCGGCGATTGTGGCGGACGTCCTGCTGCTGCACGCGGATCGACACTTCGACCTTATGGCAGAGGATAGCAACCTGAGAGTGAGAAGCATGGTCCGGCAGGAGGGGGAGGAGTGACCGGGCACTGGTTCATTGAGTTTGCTGGGTTGGGGAGCGATCAGCTTTCAGCCGTCAGCGCTGGTCGGCGAGCGCGTTTGACAGGCGCGTTGCGCCCGTGTATTATTATGGCTGTTTGTTAAGGCAATGAATAAGGGAGGGATTATGGCCGGCGGAGCAGTAAAGGTAACCATAAGTTTGCCCCATGACCTGGTGGCTGTAGCCGATGAGGTCGCACAGGAGAGGAATATCAGCCGCAGCAAGGTCATCTCTCTGTGCCTGCAGGACCTGGCGGCGGCGCGTTTGCATGAGGAGATGGCCGAGGGATACAGGGCGCTGGCGGGGGAGAATCTGAGGTTTGCTGAAGCAGGTGTGGGGATGGCCAATGAGGTACTATCCGAACGCGAGTAGATGCTGATGACGGAGGCGTGTAGAAGGGGCGAGATCTACCTGGTGAACTGGAACCCGGGCCGGGGCAGCGAGCAGACGGGCAAAGGGCCGGCACTGGTTATTCAGAATGACACAGGGAACCGGTATAGCTCTACCACCATAGTGGCAGCCTGCACCAGCGCTCCTGTCAAGGCCTATCCGTTCATAGTTCATGTCGGAGCGGCAGAGACGGGCATCGAGAAGGATAGCTCGATCAACCTGGCCCAGATCATGACGGTGGATAAGAGAAGGCTGGAGGCGAAGCTGGGTGAAGTGTCAAGGGCGAAGATGCTGGAGGTGGATGAGGCGCTGAGGAACAGCCTGGGGATGGGGTGGAGGGGTGCTGCAGTTTGTTGAGTTGCTTGGGTTTGTCCCGATGGGATCGGGATCCCTGACTTCGTCGGGATTGAGTTTGTAGGGGGAGGGGATGGAGGAGTGGTGATCCGCCGCCGGCCCCGGGAGGGCACGAGGCCCTCCCCTACGGTTGGTTATGGTCGGGCTATTACTTCTGAATGTGGTCCAGGTATTCCGTGAGGCGGTCAACGAGGGTGGTGTCGCCCCTGAACTCCGGGGGGTTGGCGGGGATGTTCCTGAGGGCGGGTTCCAGGTTGGCTATGTCATAGACCACGGGCACGCCCCGGCGTTCCATCTCTGCCGCGAGCTCCAGCTGGTGGTCATCGATGACCTCTCCGTATTCTCTGAGCCTGGGCACCAGCACAAGAGGTCTGGCGTGTTCCAGTGCGGCCAGTATGGAACCGGTGCCGGCGTGACACACGACCAGCCTGGCCTCGGCATACTGGTTACGCATATTGTCGCGAGACATGAACCTGAAGTATTCGCAGTTCCCCGGCAGATAGTCGGTGGGCCCGATCTGCATCACCACCCGCTCATCGACTTCGCGGGCTATGCGGTCCATCTCTCTGACCAGCCTTTCGAAGCCCCGCATGCCCCCTACCGTCACGAAGATCACAGCACATTCCCCCAGTATTGGGCCTTCTTGCCGTAGAGCTTGAGCAGCGACTCCCACTGTACCAGGAACAGGTCTGCGATGGGATAGATAAGCCTGCCGGCAGCCGAGCGGGTGGTGGTCCGGGCCAGCGTCTCTATGAAGATGATTTTCGCGCCCAGGAGCTTGCCCGCGTAGCAGAAGGGGACCGCCATCTCCCCACCCCCCGTGGAGATCACCACGTCGGGCCTCTCTTTGAGCAGGATACGCAGGGCAACCAGGATGGTGCTGAGCCAGGTGATCCTCTCGCGGATATAGCCTTGCCTGTAGGGGATGAGATAGGCCCTGCTGAGGTGACGCGAGTACTGCGACCCGTGTGTGACGAAGAAGTAGTCCCTGCCCTCAAACGCCGGCATCAGCCTCTGCATCTGGGTAAGGTGGCCGCCGGGACTGCATACCAGGCAGAGCTTGAGTTCGGGGTTCATGGAGTTTCTTGGGTTGATTGAGTTTGTTGAGTTTGTCCCGATTTCATGCGGGATCTCCGGCAGGAGTCGCGAGTCATCGGACCTCGACTCCGTCGGGATTGAGTTTATTGGGTTCAATAAGCAGTGACTGGTAATTGGTGATTAGTGACTGGCGGGGGGCACTATGCGCTCTTCTCCGTCCAGTCTTTCCTTGATATCTCTGCCTGCCTTAGTATCCTGATCAACAGGTCTTTGCCTACGCTCTGTCTGTGAGGATTCGGAATTGTCAGCCTTAAACCCTCCCTCAGCATATAGAGATGGTTACCCCCGCCATAGGGGCCCTCAAAGCCAAACGCTCTCAGCCTCTTCACAAGGTCGCCATGGGAGACGGGCTCTAGCTTTGCCATCAGGCAAGAGCTTCCTCTATCTCCCTGATCTCAACGTCTCCGAGCTTAGGGACCGCAAGCCCTTTCCTGGTGCTCAGCAGTATCCAGCCCTCTATGACATCCTTAAGGTTACCCCTACACTCCTCAAGAGTCTTACCCGTGGCCCAGACACCCCTCAGTTCTCGCACCTCTCCATAGTACGGCTCTTCGTCATCAATGATCTCATATCGCGCCCTCTTGAGTGCTTCGTCGATGTACTCTACTATCATGCTGCATAACCTCCCCTTATTGGTCTGGCCGAGCAGGTTGGTCTGTGCGCGTTCGGCGCGGACCAAGGATGAAGCCCTGACCATTACCGACAGCGAGTGGTGTATTCTATCTTATACCCTTTGCTTCAGGCTGTCCAATACAGCACCGGGAGTGGGTTCGTTGAGTTCGTCCCGATGTTATGCGGGAGCCTGCGGCTGCGGAGGGATTAGGTTCGTTGACATTACATAGAGTAATGGGTATGATGATTGTGGAATCTGATGTGGAGGTGTTCCATGGTCAAGAAAGTGATACAGGTGCCCGTCGACCAGGGGCTGCTCGGTGCCCTGGACCGGATGTCCAGGAGGCAGAACAGGGCCAGGGCGGAGTTGATTCGCGAGGCCTGTCAGGCCTATCTGGCGGGGCTGGAATCCGAGGAGATGGACAGGTTGTATCAGGAGGGGTATGAGAGGTTGCCGGAGGAGTTGAGGTTGGGGGAGATGCAGGCAGCCCTGGCTGCTGAGATCCTGCCCGAGGAGTCGTGGTAAGTGCGCCGCAGCGAGATATGGTGGGCTGAGCTACCGCCGCCTGCCGGCAGACGGCCGGTGGTGTTGCTGTCCAGGGATGCTGCATATAGGGTCAGAACTTCCATTACTGTTGGCATAGTCACACGAGTGGTGCGTAATATACCGGTGGAGGTGCCGCTTGGTGTGGAGGACGGGCTGCCTCAGCAGTGTGTAGCGAACCTGGACGACATACTGACCATCCCTAAAGCCAAGCTCTCGGAGCGGATCACCACACTTCCGCCTCAGAAAATGGCTGCTGTCGACAGGGCGATCATCTTCGCACTGGACCTGCAGGTCTAGGCCAGGCGAGGGGACCGGTGACTGGTGAGTAGTTCATTGGGTTCGTCCCGATGTTATGCGGGATCTCCGACAGGAGTCGCGAGTCATTAGACCTCGACTTCGTCGGAATCGAGTTCTTTGGTGGGGGCTTTATTCGCCGAGGCGGGCTATGTTGTCGCCCTGCAGGCCCCTGGTGACGCCGCGGGTATCGAAGACAAGGCTGGCGCGGGCAGCCACATCGGCGTAATCGTAGGAACTGTGGTCGGTGGCTATCACCACGCAGTCCATGGAGGCAAGTAGATCGTCGCTGAGGGCTGCGGACTTGATCTCGCCTCCAGGCACGCGAATCTCGGCTACGTAGGGGTCGTTGTAGCTCACCCCGGCGCCCTTCTCGCGGAGAAGCTGGACTATCTTCAGCGCCGGGGACTCCCTGGTATCGGCCACGTCCTTCTTGTAGGCTACCCCCAATACGAGTACTCGAGCTCCGTTTAGGCTCTTGCCCCTGGCATTCAGGGCATCGAGAATGCGGGAGACCACGTGATAGGGCATGTGCTCGTTGATCTCGGCCGCCAGCTCGATGAAGCGGGTATGAAAATCGAACTCGCGCGCCTTGTTGGCCAGGTAATAGGGATCCAGCGGGATGCAGTGCCCCCCCACGCCGGGTCCGGGATAGAAGGGCATGTAGCCGAAGGGCTTGGTGGAGGCGGCGTCGATGACCTCCCAGACGCTTATGCCCATCCGTTCGCAGAGGTGTGCCAGTTCATTGACCAGCGCGATGTTGACGCTGCGAAAGACGTTCTCGAAGACCTTGGTCATGGCAGCAGCCTCGGGACAGGAGACGGGAAGGACGGTGTCGACGATCTGGGAGTAGAGCAGCACGGCCGCTTCAGTGGAGCGTGGGTCTACGCCGCCCACTATGGTGGGGGTGTTCTTGACGTTGTATTCGCTGCTGCCGGGGTCGACACGCTCCGGCGAGTAGGCCAGGAAGAAGTCGACGCCGCAACGCAGCCCGGATGACTCCAGCCTGGGCAGTATGATGCCCCTGGTGGTGCCGGGGTAGGTGGTGCTCTCCAGCACCACCAGTTGGCCCGGACGCAGCCGTTTGGCTATCTCCTCCGACTCGTGGATGACGTAGGAAAGGTCGGGGTCCTTGGTGGCGGTGAGCGGCGTCGGCACGCAGATGCAGATGGCGTCCGCCTCGCCCAGGCGGCTCTGATCGGTGGTGGCCTCCAGTAGTTCGGCCTCAACTACGGCGGAGAGGTTATCATTAGAGACATCCGCGATATAGGACTCGCCCCGGTTCACCGAGTCCACATTCCCCTGCCGGATGTCGAAGCCCAGCACTCTGAAGCCGGCCTCTGCAAAGGCCACCGCCAGGGGCAGCCCCACATAGCCTATGCCGACGATGCCTATTACAGCCGATCTGTCTCTGATCTTATCTTTCAGCGGTACCAATGCCGTCCTCCATTCGATGTCAGGGGCCTAGAGTTTAGCATAAACGGGTTTGTTGAGTTCGTTGGGTTTGTTGTATGTCCGTGAGGGCGGGTCAAGTAACTCCCCCTTCATCCGTTAGCTTCGCTTGCGGAGGACGTTGAGGATGATGCCGGTTATGAGGGCCAGTGCGGCGGCGATGAGGAAGATGACCACGACCGTAGCCCTGCCGATGGAAAGGTCGCCCTCCGTCAGGAAGGTGTTGAGCACGCTGAAGCTGATGATGATGGCGACCGTCAGCAAGACGCCGCCCAGCAGGCCGAACAGAAACAGCGGCCTGCGTTGTGCGATCATGACTATTATCCCGCTCATGACGTCCACGCCGTGGCGGAGCGGGTGGAGTGTCGAGCCGTCGACCGTGTAGATGTTTGTGATGGGCACCTCGGTTATCCTGAGGTCCTTGTCCGCGGCCAGGGTTATCATCTCCGCCTCCACCGCGAAGCCGCGCGACGTCAACTGGAGTTCGTTTATGGCCCTTGGTGACAAAGCGCGGAAGCCCGATTCGGAATCGGTGATACCGGTTCTGGAGGCTAGCCGTGCCAGGCGCAGTAGGACTCTCTGCCCGACGCGGCGGTAGCGGGGAGTCCTGTTGCGCTGTGCCTCTCTTGAGCCGATGACCAGGTCGAAGCCCTCGTAGACGGGTTTGATCAGAGCCGGAATGTCGCCGGGGTCATGCTGGCCGTCGGCATCGAGCAGGACCAGCACCTGCGGGTTTCTCTTCCTTGCCTCGGCCAGGATGGTCTGGACGGCTGCACCTTTGCCCCTGTTGCCGGTGTGCCTGATGACGGTGGCGCCGGCGGCGCCGGCGATGGCGGCGGTGTCATCGGTGCTGCCGTCGTCGACGACGATGACCTCATCCACATGCTGCTTTGCCTGGCGCACTATGTCCCCGACATATAGCGCCTCGTTGTAGGCGGCCATGGCGGCGAGAACGCGAGGGCCGGTTGGTTGGGTTTGCTCAGTTTGTTGAGTTTCTTGAGGTTGTCCGTCTATATGACCGCCTCCTCAGGAACTACTACCTCGCTTCGTTTCTTGAAGAACGATGATGTCCGCAGGACTTCGATCTCAACGAGTTCATCGCTTTCGGAGTAGTGGGCGATGATGTCATCGGAGACCTCTTCACCATAGGATAGGGCTTCGTCCTTCAGTGTGATTACGAGGGCATCTGCTTCCGGACTATAACGCAGCTTCATCTCAAATCTCCTCTGTAATACCGCTTCTTCTTCGCTCGGTAAAACGTTACTATCTCAAGTTTGTTTCCAGTCTCCTCATAGACGACCCTTAAGATGTAGGTCTCGTCCAGAACCTTGTGCGCTATGAACCTGCTGCCTTCGCCTCTAACGATCTCATCCGGTCTCCTGACTGTTTTGATCAGTGTTCGTTCGTCAATGCTGTATGCCTTTTCCCTTGCAAGACGACTTTTGGCATGGGCTGTGACGACCGCTCTCTTCTCAGCCACCTGGCTTCGCTCGCTCCTGCTTCAGTACCTCTGTTCGCTTCTCTGCAGAGCAGCTATGTCATCGCTGCCGACCCGATCACCAATCACTGATCACCAATCACCGGAGTTTGACCCGATGAGCCTACTTGACGGTGACGGATTTGGCCAGGTTGCGGGGCTTGTCGGGATCGCAGCCGCGGTTGACGGCGATATAGTAGGCCAGCAGCTGCAGCGGCACCACCGCCACCATGGGATAGAGCAGCTCGTCCACCTCGGGAATCCTGATCCACGAATCATAGACATCGCTCTCCCTGTCGGAGACGCCGACTATGTAGGCGCCGCGCGACTTGGTCTCTATGGCATTGCTCAGCGTCTCGGCAAAGGTATAGTCGTCCGGGCATATCACCACCACCGGCGTGCCCTGCTCAATCAGGGCCAGGGTGCCGTGCTTGAGCTCCCCTGCGGGCATCCCCTCGGCATGAACGTAGGAGATCTCTTTTAGCTTGAGGGCTGCTTCCGAGGCAATGGCAAAGTTGATCCCCCGTGCGATGTAGTAGGCATCGTCCTTGTCCTTGAGCCTGTCGCTAAGCTTTATCAACTCGCTCTTGTTCCAGTCCAGGGTCTTGCTGATCTGGCCGCCGAGACCGGCAAGGCTGGCGGCAGCCTCGTCGAAGGAGTTAACCATGGCGAAGGCCAGGAGGTAGAATATGGCCAACTGCGAAAGAAATGACTTGGTGGCGGCTACCGCGATCTCAGAGCCGCAGTTGAGGTAGATCACCTGGTGGCTGAGGTCGGTCAGTATCGAGTTGGGCCGGTTGACTATCGAGATAACCTCGGCGCCGACTGCCCGGGCCGCCTTGACCCCCTCGACCACATCGGCGGTCTCGCCGCTCTGGGAAACCGCGATGACCACCGTGTTCTTGTCCACCGAGTCGGCGAAGTAGCCGAACTCGGAGGCCATCACCACGTCGCAGAATTTCTTGCCCACCCGCGAGAAGAGGTATCTGCCCACCAGCGCGGCATAACGGGATGTGCCGCAGGCAGTGATGATCACCTGCCTGGCCCGCAGGATGTCCAGGGCGATCTGGGTAAACTGCTGCCTGTCCTGGTCGACTATGCGTTCCAGCACCTGGGCCTGCTCCATTATCTCCTTGAGCATGAAATGCTGGTAGGCGCCCTTGTCGCTTACGGCCCAGCTCTGGTCCAGCGTCCGGGACTGCTTAGCCACTTTGTTTCCTTCGGGGTCGAGGAACTCGATCGCTCCCTCTGTCAGCACGACCACCTCATTGTCCTCCAGCGCCATCACCTCATCGGTGTACTGAGCGAAGGCCAGCGCATCGCTGCTGATGTAGTAGTCCCGGTCTTTGAGGCCGACAATGAGGGGATTGCTCTTTCGCGTGCCTACGATCTTGTCGGGATCGTCTAGAGATACGGCCACAAAGGCATAGGAGCCCTCCAGTTTCGGTGCAATGCTCAGCATTGCCTGCTCCAGTGAACGCCCGCTCTTCAGTTCGTCCTCCAGGAGATGGGCAATCACCTCGGTATCGGTCTCCGAGGCGAAGCGGTGTCCCGCCTCGGTTAGCTCGCGACGCAGCTCCTGGTTGTTCTCGATGATGCCGTTGTGGACCACGGCCAGCCTGCCGGTGCAGTCCGGGTGAGGGTGGGCATTGGACTGGGTCACGCCCCCGTGAGTTGCCCAGCGGGTATGCCCGATGGCGACATGGCCGGGCAGCGTCGCCAGTTTGTGCTTCTCTATCACCTCCTCGACCTTGCCGGCGTCCTTGCTGATGAGCAGCTGTCCGTCGCACAGCGAGGCTACGCCTGCCGAGTCATAGCCCCGGTATTCCAGGCACTTCAGGGCCTCCAGCACAACCGGTACGGCGTCCTTCTGCCCGCAATATCCGATGATTCCGCACATCTTAGCTCAATACCAATTATATCACGCTCCGCCCTCAGGCCAGCGGCTCAAACCGGGCCTGGAAGAAGCGCAGGTATCTGGGCTCATAGACCATCTTCAGGCCCCTGGCCTCACCGCGTGCATCATACACCGCCTTGACCGACTCAGCTACCACGTCCATATGCGCCTGAGTATAGACCCGACGTGGGATGGTCAGGCGTGTCAACTCCAGACTGGGATAGCGATGGTCGCCGGTCTCGGGGTCGCGCCCGGCGCTGACCGTGCCCCTCTCCATGCTCCGGATGCCTGAATCGAGATAAAGCTCGGCAGCCAGCGTCTGGGAGGGAAACTGGCTCTGAGGTATGTGGGAATAGAAGCTCTTGGCGTCCAGGAAGATGGCGTGGCCGCCTATAGGCTTCACAATCGGTATTTCCCAGTCGGTCAGCAGTGTCCCCAGGTAGCGGACCTGTTCCACACGGGCACGGATATGGTCGTCCTCCACTGCCTCACCGATGCCGATGGCCAGCGCCTCCATGTCGCGCCCAGCCATGCCGCCATAGGTGTGGAGTCCCTCGTAGACCACAACCAGGTTGCGCAGTTCGTCAAACAGGTCGCCGTCGTTCACCGCCAGCCAGCCGCCGATGTTCACCAGGTGGTCCTTCTTGGCGCTCATCCAGGCGCCGTCGGTGAAGCTGCAGAACTCCTTGAGGATAGTCGCGATGGACTTGTCCTGGTAACCCTCTTCGCGCTCCTGGATGAAGAAGGCGTTCTCCATCATGCGGGTGGCATCGAGGTAGATGGGAATGCCGTAACGGTCGCACAGGCCACGCAGGGCCCGCACGTTGGCCATGCTCACCGGCTGGCCGCCGGCCATGTTGACGGTTCCGGCCAGGCTGACGTAGGGGATGTTGTCGGCGCCCACGCGCTTGATCAGAGCCTCCAGCTTCTCCAGGCTGACGTTGCCCTTGAAGGGGTGCTCATTGGCGGGGTCATGTGCCTCATCGATGATCACGTCCACAAAGGTGCCGCCCGCCAGTTCCTGGTGTAGACGCGTGGTGGTAAAGTACATGTTGGCAGGCACGTAATGGCCCGGTTTTATCAGTGTTCGACTGATCAAGTGCTCGGCGCCTCGGCCCTGATGGGTGGGCACCAGGTACCGGTAGCCGTAGTATTTCTGCACCGCTTCCTCCAGATGATAGAAGTTGCGGCTGCCCGCGTAGGCCTCATCGCCCAGCATCATGCCGGCCCACTGCCGGTCGCTCATGGCGCTGGTGCCGCTGTCGGTGAGCAGATCGATGTACACGTCCTCCGAGTGCAGCAGGAAGGTGTTGTAACCCGCCTCCTGCAGAGACTTGAGTCGGTCATCCCTGCTGGTCATCTTGATGGGCTCGACCATCTTGATCTTCCAGGGTTCTGCCCAGGAACGGCGCCCGAACTGTTTGCCCATGGTGCGAAACTTTGGATTTGACATAATCCTCCCTATTGGCTTCGAATAGTATAGTCAGAGCGTGGCCGGATGCAGCCTCAAACCACGGTTGTGCCTCCTGTTCATCCTTTCAACTTGTCCAGTAGTTCTCGTCTCTTGTCTTCATCCAGCAGTATCTCGCTGTCCATCACCCGGTACCGGGAGGTAGGCAGAGCCAGCTTAGCTGCTGGCAGGTCCTGCCGCAGGCATATCTGCGGCCCGACGAAGGATCCAGGGCCCACCCGGATCCCCGGCATGAGACTGGCGTTGACTCCGATGCGGCAGCCTCGCCCCAGAAACGCCCCCAGCTTGTCATAGCCGGTGTCTACCAGACTGTCACCTACTTTGACTCCGATGTCCCCCTCGTCCAGCCGGAAGTTGGCCAGCACCGTGCCTGCGCCCAGCGAACAGTCGTCGTCTATTATGGAATCGCCTACATAGTTGGAGTGAAACCAGCAATTGTCTCCGATGTAGGAGTGTTTCACCTCCGTGCAGTAGCCGACGACCGAGTTGGCGCCGATGTGGGTGTAGTCCCGGACCAGGACGTTGTTGCCGATTACCGAGTTAGGCCCGATGTAGGCTGGGCCTCTAATCACGGCGTTTTCCAGCACCCTGACGTTGTCGGAGAGGATGGCCTTGCCTTCGACGGTCGCCTTCTCGGATATGCGGGCCGAAGGTGCGATCGAGGGTCGGGCATTGTCCAGGAAATACTCCATCACCTTGAAGATGTGCCAGGGGTATTTGATCGGGGCCCAGAAGTCGTCATAGGGCACCACCTTGATCTTGTGGCCTGCCTTCACCATGCTATCCAGGGCGCACTCATAGACATCGTCCCTTGTCGTCTTCACCCTGTCAATATCCCGCAGGAGTTCATGGGGGTTACCATGATAGTGAATCAGGATGTTGACCAGGTTGCTCGGCTCCTGACCGGGATCGGGCTTTTCCACGATATGCAGCAGTTCATTGTTGGAGTTGACCTCCAGATAACCACCCGGGAAGTACTCCCGGACCTGATAGCCCAGAATATAGGAGGAGTCGGGTGACCTCTCAGCTTCGGCCAGGACCTTGCTGTAAGCTGAGCCTGAGAAGACGTCGTTAGGGTTCACGACCACGATCTGCCCCTGCAGGTACTGCTCGGCGCTCTTAAGCGCATCGGCGATGCCGGATGACTCCTTCTGCAGGGCGAAATCGATCGTCACCCCGGCAATCCGGGTGGCTATTTCCTCGATTCTGGCCCTGTTTTCCGGATTGGCGATAATCACGAACCGGTCCAGACCGGCAGCGCGGGCCGTCTCTATCTGGTGCTCCAGCAACGGCTTGCCCAGGAAGTCGAGCAGGAACTTGTCCTCGGCAATGGGGAACATCCTCTTGCCGCGACCTCCGCACAGAAACACAGCCTTCATATCAGAGCGACTTGATTCCATCAGGTGTTCCTCGATTCCTTCATGTGATCTCCTCTATACAATCCCCTCTCCGTTCAGTGGGGAGGACCAGACATAATCTACTCTCCCTTGATCTGCTCGTCGTATGACTTCAGCATGCGAGCGGGAGAGTAACCAAGCACAATCTCCTCTGCCTTGACGGGAGATGATCAAGGTGAGGGTGATCCTTTCTCCCTTCCAGCTCCCTCTCGCCAGTGGACCGGGAGCATTCGTTTCTTGCTTCAACTGCCATTCCCCATCAGCCTCTGGACGAATCCCTTGCCTCTGCGTATTAGTTCATTGGTCATGGCCTCCGACCTCGACTCTGCGATCACCCGTATGATGGGCTCGGTCCCGCTGGCCCGGATGAGCATCCAGGAGTCGGCAAACTCCAGCCTCAGGCCGTCGAGCGCATTGATCTCATCGGGTGCAAGGGTCTCAATCTGCTGCCTTGCCGTGGCCATGACTGACCCCTTAAGCTCGTTGGCACAGTCGATGCTGGCCTTCTCGAAGTACAGCCTGGGCATGCCACGCAAGAACTGCCTGATCTCGCCGGCATCGCTTAGCTGGCTGAGCAGGAACAGCGAGGCGAAAATGCTATCGGGATAATGGCCCGTGTCGGGCATGATGTAGACGCCTACCTGCTCCACGCCCAGAGCGGCGTCGATCTCCCGCACCAGGTGGGCCACCGGCACATCGCCCACCCTGCCTCTGACCACCTCTGCCCCCAGGTCTTCCACCGCCAGGTCAAGGAGAGTGCCGGTCTCCACTGTGGTTGCCACCCTCTTCTTTCCCGTGTTCGTGACTGCCAGTCTCGAGATGAAAGCGACCGGCTCGTTGAAACCCAGGAACCCCTCTCTGTCGCAGAAAACCACCCGGTCGGCATCGCCGTCAAAACACACGGCTAGATCGGCCTCATGCTCCCTCAGGAAGGCAACCGTGCCCTCAAGCGTATCTCCCTTCGGTTCGGGACTCCTGCCCGGGAAACTCCCGTCTGGTTCATCGTTCACCGCTATGACCTTGAGCCCCATCTGCACAAAAAGGTCACTGACGAACCGGGAGGCAGCGCCATTGCCTGGGTCGACTACTACTCTTAGTCCGTGGTTGAACTCCTGCCCGGAAAACTGGCCCTTGATGAACTCGAAGTATTTCTCCCGCAGGCCGGGCGCCCGTTTCAGAGTCCCCGTCCCGTCCTTACGAAATGCACCTGCATGGAAAGCTGCGGCGACTTCTGCCTCCTGCTCCTGACTGTATCCCAGCGCGTCTCCGGTGAAGAGCTTGATTCCATTGAACTCCGGGGGGTTATGAGAGGCGGTAACCATAATGCCGGTGGCAAAGCCCAGTTGGCGGGTGAGCAACGCCAACGCCGGGGTCGGCAGGATGCCCAGATCAACTACGTTGATACCATTCAGAAGCAGGCCTGAGATGACTGCGTCTCTGATGACGTCTCTGCTTGTCCTGGTGTCGGTAGCAATGCAGACCGTCGAACCCTCTGGTAACGTGGTGGCTATAGCTCTGGCAATCCCACGGCAGAAGTCGGGTGACAACTCGTCGGGGACTACGCCCCGGATGCCGCTGGTTCCGAATAGCTTCGTGGTGTTCACCATACGTCTCATTGCCTTGTTCCGCATCGTCTTCCTGTCTGCCCTGTCTTCATGCCCTCATCATGCTGAGGCGAGCGAAGGATCTCCGAGGTTCTCAGGTTGGCTGGATTCACGGGGGCTCCCCCGCAACGGCATCCCCAATGAGTGGCCACGTCAGGCAGAGAATAGCACGGAATCAAGTGGTTGGCAATGAACGCCGAGCGTGACGGCATGTGCTAAACTATGCCTCGATTCGACTGGCCGTTTCCCGGTAAGCATATCATGACGAGGGAGATCGCATGGGTTCTACTGTTCACCGTCCTGCCCATCAGTGAACTGAGGGTCGGCATTCCGTTAGGCATACTGGAATATGGACTTGATCGCCTGTTCGTGTTCTTGCTGGCGATCACAGCCAACGCCCTGATGTTCTTCCCCATATTCTTTGGTCTGCGGCTGTTCTACAGCAATATCCTGTGCCGGATTCCCGGGTTCGACAGGTACCTGGATAGCCTGAGAAGACGTGGCAAGCCGAAGGTAGACAGATATGGCTTCTGGGGACTGCTGTTTTTTGTGGGCATACCTTTGCCCGTCACTGGCGTGTATACCGCGACTGCCCTGGCCTGGCTGTTGGAGATGGATTGGAGGAGGGCGTTTCCTCCCATAGCGGTCGGCGTAGTGATAGCTGGTACCATCGTGCTGCTCGGCACCCTGGGCATAGTCGAGGTCTTTGCCATCTTCCTCAGGGGCTAGCGGCGGTTCTGTGTGAGCATGCTGGTTCGGATTCCCGTGAGGATAACCGGCCCGGCGGAACGCACAGCCTCTGTATTCGCTGTCGTCGGGGCCAAGGATGTGGCGGGGGTAGGCGTGGTGGACCTGGCACTGGGGTCACATCTGCAGCCTCTGTAGCAGCCTGGATAACTGCTGGCTAGCCCGGGCACGATGGCTTATGCGATTCTTGATCTCCATAGGGAGTTCAGCCATGGTCATCCCCTTGTCAGGAACAAAGAAGACGGGATCATAGCCGAAACCGCCTTCTCCCAGGGACTGAAATGCAATGATACCCTGGCACTCACCATAGCACGTCGCGGCGCGACCTTGCGGCGTGGCTATGGCGATCACGCACTTGAAGCGAGCTGTCCGCTTCTCCCAGGGCACGCCGTTCAACCTGGCTAACAGAAGGTCCACCCTGTCCGAATCGGCAGCGGTCTCGCCGGCGAATCGAGCTGATCTCACTCCCGGTGCTCCGTCCAGGGCATCGACCTCCAATCCCGAGTCGTCTGCCAGGGTGGTGAGCCCGGTCAACCGGGCATATGCGAGAGCCTTCAGGCGTGCGTTCTGCTCATACGTATCCCCCGACTCCGTGACGACCTCCTGTATTCGTTCCTCCGTCAGCGTAGTAAGCCGATAGGCAAGACTGTCCAGGAGCAGACGATACTCCCTGATCTTGCCTTGATTGAAGGTAGCTAAGAGAAGCTTCGGCATCCCTTGTTCTTTGGACGGGCCATGGCCTGCCCAGGACCAGACAGGTTTTGCCGTGCTGAGGTGTTACCTCGCACCCCCAAGACTAGATGTCCTGAAACCTCGGCGCCAGCTTCTTCACCACTTCGGGCATTGTCGTGTACTCCATCTCCTCAAGCGGCAGCCGGTGCGGTTCAAAGGGACCCATTCGACGCAAGAAGTCGGCCATGATGTTGGCCTGGTGACGGGCCTCATCGAAGGCAGGGTCATCGAAAAGGTCGCGAGGCCCAACAAGCTTGCCGTTGGCCATTTGAAAACCGGCGGCTATCACTCGAGGTGGGCCGTCGAAGCGGCTGGGATTGCTGTCACGCATGGCCACCGGCATTAACGGGCCGTGGTGAGAGCCTCTCATCCAGCCCTGTACTATGTGTGGAGAGGCAAACGGTTCCAGGATCTCGCCCACAGCCGGGAACTTGCCCTGCGAGCGAACGATGCAGACGGGATCGTCCTTGCCTACATATCTGCCCGCCATCAGAGATAGCTTCTCAGTGGACGAGACAGCAGCGACCTCGCCGCTCTCCTTGTGGTAGATTGCCTTGATGGCATAGCGGCCCGGTGCGCCCAGAAAGACGAGCATGTCGTAGATCTCCTCGGGACCGTTAAAGGTGATCTTCTTGCTCGCCGCCACGTCATGGACCTCAAACGTGAAGCCGGCGTGCATATTGGAGGCGATCACCAGACCGATGGTGTTGAAGGGGTCGGCAAACATCTTGTAGAGGGGCAGGTTCCATGCCCCGGAAGCAGTCTTGTCTGCCATGAGTATGATGATGGTTTCAGCTTCTCGCTCGGAGAATTTCATCTCCGCGATGCCCGGCCCCATTCCTCTGACGTTGCCGCTAAACGCATCGGCGAGAAGGTCTTGCCCTGCGCCATGCAGTTTCAAGCCTTTGGCGACTTTAGTGCATTCCACGAATGTGTCCCAGGCTAGCTTATGAATCTTCTCGCTGTCTTCGCCCTGTTGGTGGGACATTATCAACTGGAGATCGTCGCCGCAGACCGCGACCCGGTAGTCGATAAGAAGGCCCTGGCTTAGGGCAGATTCCAGTC
>JACUUR010000118.1 GCA_014859205.1 Dehalococcoidia bacterium
CGACGACCGGCGGTTTACGAAACCGCTGCTCTACCCCTGAGCTACGCTGGCATCGCCGCAATTATAGTGTGCCATGCCGCGCATTGTAAAGGCGAGTTGGCTCTGTGTCACCCGCACTCAGGGTTGTCTGCCAGTAGCTCAAGATGCTATCTCACAACCTGAACGAGCAACGTCAGCCGGCTCAGCGATCCCGTACACCGCCCGGGGTTGGCTGGCGCTCCCTCACAGAATTACACATCTGGGGCGAGTCTCTAGGAACGAGAGCGGGGAGAAGACCAACAGATAGCGCGGAGGCTACTCGACCATCTCAGGTGCTCAGCCGCACAGGATCCGCGAAGACGGAATACAGCCGACAGGCATACATGCCAGAGAGCTCATGGCTGTCCGATGCTGCATCGGCTATCGTAGATAACAGGCAATCCAGTCATCGGTCTGGTCGACCAAGAGGTGAGCAAGGGCGTGCCCGACAAGGTTAGACTGCGCTCAAGGTGCACGGAGGGCAACATGAACACATCAGGCAGCTCATTGCCACCGCCTTTCAGGTCAACGAAGGCAAAAAATAGGCCCGGTCTCGTTCTGATTCTTTCGCCGCCGCCGCACAGCATCTTCCACCTGCATTTCCAGGGGCAGAGCCCACCCCCATTAGCAGCGCTCTGAGGGGCCGAAAGAGGGGCCCCACCCAGCTTGTTGAGTTCAAAGTACTGCCCGCATGCCCGCAGCCGCCGTTGCGCCGCGAAGCGGATATCCGGGGTGATTTCTGGAGTACGGGGACTAGCAAATCGGGCAGATCAACAACTACTCAGTATTAGCTTCTTGTCGTGTCGTGTAATGGTCACAGAGTTCATGACCGCCCTCTTGATTTCCGCCTTTGCATTAGTGCTAACGAGGTCGCGTTCATCTACTAACTCAGCATCCTCGAATCTGTATAGATCAGCACAGTCTACATACGAGTCAAGATTCAGGCATCTATGCTGTGATGCCTCAATAAGGGCTTGGCATGCCAGAAGATGTGGTCGATTCCGGATATATCGGTGTATTCCGGAGTTTATCAGAAAGCCGAGGGACGTTAGGTCTTCATCCCTGCATACAATGACGACAAGTTTGTCCTTGGGAACCGGACGCGTATGGCGGCACTTCTCAACAAGGTAGATGCGCCATGTGCTAGGCACGAACTTCACTCAGCATCACGATTGGACAGATAGTCAAGCAGGTGATCCGCGTCGGCAAGCAATTCTGCGATACTCTCCACTGACATCCTGGCACTCTGTCTATTCCCCCTTGCATTCCAGGCCTTCTGATAGGCATCATCATGGGCCTCTCTTGCCCTCTGCCAGTTAGGGGTGTTTCCGTATATACCGATGATCCGGTCTAGGCACTCAATGTCTGAGTCACTTAGACAATCCAGGTCGGCTTCACGTAGCGCGACGACCTGATTACCCTCAACTGACAATCCATTTACGGGGGCTCGCGCAGCCTCCTTGAGTAAGTCATAGGCATTAGATGGAGTAGCACCCTCCTTCATGGCAGAGTATGATTCGCCAAAGACGAATCGACCGTATTTCTCAAGGCTAGTCTTATCCACGAGATACAACAGCTTGCAGATGCCATAGATGTCCGAATCGGATATCCTGTGTGCCAGATATAGGATCGCCTCGATGGCCTTTGTTCTGTCAAATCGAAAAGCAATCACAGTCATTCTGCTGCCTCGAACCTGTCTTTCGTAAAGTCTAGCACGTATCCAAAGAATGTCAATACTGTCGAGTGCTGGGGAGTTGGCGTCAATTTGGCGTCAAAATGCTTGGGAGGGCCTGGGACATGGCGGGGCTTCACTGACAAAACGGGATTTGGGCCGCTAGCACACTGGTTCCATTTTGACCGTGAAGTGATGGTTTGAGACACCCGTCTGGGAATGGGGAACCGCTGCTCTACCCCTGAGCTACGCTGGCATCGCTCTGTATCGCCCCAATTATATTGCCCTAGCCCCCGGTTGTAAAGGCCGGCCTCGAGTGTCATGACGCTTCAGAGAAGGCGCTTGACTCAACACCGCAGCGTAAGAGAAGGCCGCCGAATAGAGTCCAAATGGAACGGGGCCGAAGAAGACCCCTCGACCCCGTCTTGGCACTGGAGCAACAAGCGAGGCGGTTGCTTTGTCACCACTGATCGGTCACAGCCCAACTATTGTCCGCAGTAGACTACGCGCCCGCCCAGGTCGCTGTGAAATTCGTATGCCCGGCCACCCCAGGAAAGAACAATCCTGTAGCCGGGGGTGATGACCTGGGCGTAGAACATGTCCGGCTGAGGGCAACCGAGGCTGCTGTCAGGCCAGTTCACCGCCTTCACCGATACCACCGTTATCTGTTCCTTGTCGATGCCCTTTCGGGCGGCCAGGTCCTCTTTAGCCTGCTCCACCGCCGGCGTGGCGCCGTCAGGGATTGGTGCGCCGCTCAGCGGACCCGATAACAGGACATGCCCGAGCAGGAACAGGCCCATGATGCCCATCATCACCAGACCCCTACGCAGCGGCTTAGTATTGCCGAGGTCTTCCTTCATTGCTTGTCACCTCGCTATTCCTGTAGTCGCCCGACCGACGAGGCAACTGCGTTCTCATAGGGGCGCTATACTGCAACGCGGAAGGCCGCAAAAGGTTGCATGGTCTGACCCGAGCCGAGTCTTGTGAGGCGCACCTGAGTTGACAAACCTTCAGGGCCAATCTATGATACAAGCTGAGGTACTC
>JACUUR010000036.1 GCA_014859205.1 Dehalococcoidia bacterium
TATTATATACCATGGTAATAACGTTATACGATGATAACGAAACTGCTGATATAATACTGGCACCATGAACCTGGCGCGGCATATTGAGCAGTACCTCCCCTCACCGCTGCTGGAGTTGATGCTGCATATCAACGCGGAGGCTGCCGAGCGGGGGGAAACGCTGTACCTGGTCGGCGGCATAGTACGCGACCTGCTACTGAGCCTGTCTTCGCCTGGGCCGCCAACCGGACTGCGCTTCGACCTTGACCTGGTGGTCGAGGGCGATGCGGTGAAACTGGCCACACAGGCCGCCACCACCGGTCGGCCCAGGCTACTCGCCCACCACCGCTTCGGCACTGCCAAGCTGAAATACGAGACCTTCACCCTGGACCTGGCCACGGCGCGAAAGGAAACATATGAGAGGCCGGGTGCACTGCCCAGGGTCACTCCGGGAACTCTGAAGGACGACCTTATCCGCAGGGACTTCTCAATCAATGCCATGGCCATGTCGCTGGCTACCCAGGACTACGGGGAGTTGATCGACCCGCATAAAGGCAAGACCGACCTCGAGCAGGGCCTGATTCGTGTTCTTCATGCCGCAAGCTTCAGCGACGACCCCACCAGGATTCTACGGGCGGTGCGTTACGAACAGCGATTAGGCTTCGTGCTTGAAGCAGAGACCGCCCAGTTGCTGGAACAGAGCATTCCGATGCTGGACGCGATAAGCGGAGACCGCATCAGGCACGAACTGGAGATGATTTTGAGAGAAGACCGCCCGGAACTCGCCATCAACCGGCTTGGCGAACTGGGAGCACTGTCGAGGATAGGTCACATCCTCACAGGCGATGACTGGCTCGCCGCCAGCTTCGACAGGGCCCGCCGTCTCAAGAGGCCTGCCCAGCTGCCAGCGATCTACCTCTGTCTGATGGTCTACCCCTACCACGAAGACGAGGTCGAGCAGGTGCTAACCCGCCTCAGCACGCCAGCAAAACTATCCCGGGCCATCCGGGACACCCTTCGCCTCAAGGGCAGGCTTCACCTGCTGGACCGGCCGGCCTTGAAACCGAGTGAGGTCTATGATCTCCTTCAGGAATACGATCTCACCGCCATCCAGGCGAGTGTCGCTGCCTCGGATTCCCCGGAGGTACGGCGCCATCTTCAGCTGTTCCTAACAAAGCTGCGACATATAACAACCTTGCTTGATGGCGAGGACTTGAAGAGACTGGGCATCCCGGCCGGACCGCATATGGGGCAGATACTACAGACACTCCGCAGGGCCAGGCTGGATGGAGAGGTTAGCACCAGGGCGGATGAGGAGAGGCTCGCGTCCGAGTTGACACAGTACAGGTCTCCATCAGCGAAACAGGAAGGGCAAGGGAGGTAGCAGAGGCAGGATCGCCCCGCCAAGGTAGGCGACCAGTAGATATTTGGGGAACTTTCCAGCCCAGCAGGACAGCAGGAACTTCCACAACCGCAGTCTGGCGGTCCCGGCCAGCAGTCCGGCTATGTCAACCGGCAGGGCGGGCTGAAGAGAGATGAAGAAGACTCCCCAGGGACCGTATCGCTGCATCCAGCCCACCAGCCTTGAATATCCTGGCGTGTTCTCGAGATGTATGATCCTCTTGCCCAGGTAACCAGCGTAGTAGGCAACTAGCTCGCCCAGAGTCCCTCCTAGACTTGCCACCAGCACCGTAATCACGAAGTTCGCCTCCGCCGCCACATCTATCATGGCCGGCATGGCAAACACCAGAGGAACGGCAATCAAGGCGGAGTTTATGAGGCTAAGCAGAAACACAGCGAGATAGGCCGTAGGGGCGTAATCCTGCCAGGGGATATCCAGATTGAGAAGCAAGTAGGCGATGCCGCCGCTAACCAGAACTAGCAGAACGAAGTAGAGCAGCAGCTTGAGCCACGGCTTCCTCTTTGGTCCCTCGGTCGCCATTAGATCACCCCGTGCTGCGGGCCTGAAGACCTGCCGCCCGCCGCTCCTGTAAGGGATCTCGTCAGGTAACACTCTATTCCCTGATTCCTGAGGTCTGAGCACACCTCATCAGCCCTTGCCTCCGTTGAGCAAGGAGCAAACAGACATGGCCCCGACCCAGCCAGATGCACCGCGGTCGCTCCCGCCGATATCATGATATCCCGATACCTGCCCAGGTCAGACCACAAATCAAAGGCCGCCCTTTCGAAGACGTTGAACACCTGATCATAATCAAGCATCCGCCCCTGCCTCAAGGACGACAGTGCCTGCTGTACGTACCGACCATCGGTGAAATCAGTTGCATCTAATTTGCCGTACATCCGCTTTGTCTTCTCCTCGATCCTGGGCAATCGGGGCACCAGCAATATGAACCACGTCGGGGCCAGCGCAGGCAACGGGGTCACCTGCTCCCCGCGCCCCTCAACCAGCGCGGCGCCCCCATACATGAAGAAGGGGACATCTGAACCCAGCCTGTCCGCCAGGCCGACAAGCCCAGAGAACGGCAACCCCAATCCCCAGAGCCGGTTAAGGGCCAGAAGCGTGGCCGCGGCATCGCTGCTGCCGCCTCCCAGTCCTGCACTCCAGGGTATACGCTTGCGGAGTTCGATCCTTGCGCCCAGGCTGCATCGGGTGCTGTCTCTGAGAAGATTGGCCGCCCGCGTCACCAGGTTATCATGCTCCAGACTCGGCTGATCGCAGGTGAGACACACCTCCTCTGCAAGCTCGAAGTGCAGATCATCGGACAGGTCTACAGATTGAACGATGCTGCTTATGAGGTGATAACCGTCCTGCTTGCCCAGCACCTCCAGGACAAGATTAATCTTAGCAGGGGCACTAACGCTTAACATGCTGATCCCTGCGCAAAGGGAGCAAAGACCTTCCATAGCTCCCTCCATTCCTCCAGGCTCAGGGTCTCAGCCCGTCGTTTAGATTCGATGCCGGCCTTCTCGAGCAATGAGACGACCTGGCCTGGCGGCAGCCGCAAAGAGTGTGCCAACGAGTTGCGGAGTTGCTTACGGGGCAGGCTGAAACCATGCGTAACTATGTCGAAAAAGCCCGCCACATCGGACACGTCGATGGGCGGCGCAGTGTACACGTCCAAGCGCAGCACAACCGACTCCACCTTCGGCGGCGGATTAAAGCTAGCCGCCGGCACGTAACATACAATCGCAGGTTTGCAGAAGAACTGGACCCTGACACTGAGCAGGCTCATCTTGCCCGGAGCAGCCGCAATCGCCTCACCGACCTCCCTCTGAACCATCACCACCATTCGGGATGGACGGAGCTCTGCCTCCAGGAAGTGGCGCAACGTCGGCGAAGTAATGTAATAAGGAAGGTTAGCTATCACCTTGTAGTTTGGATCAGCTTCGAGGTCGGACCGGGCATCCTCCAGAAGTTGCAGGGGAGCAATCTTAAGTATATCGCCGTGGATGACCCTGACATGAGTGGACGGGGCCAGCCGCTTCCTGAGCATGGCGACCAGCCTCGCATCGAGCTCCACAGCGATCACCCTGGCGCCCTGTCTGGCCAGCGCCTCGGTCAACACGCCCAGACCCGGCCCTACCTCCACCACCACATCGCCCTGGCGAAGCTCGGCAGCGGACAGAATGCGCTCCAGCACGGCTTCATCAATCAGGAAATGCTGTCCCAGACGCTTTCTGGGCCTGAGGCCATGCTGGCGCAGGATCTGCTGGTACAAAACCGTTAGCCCTGTCCAAACAACTGGTAGAAGCCCTTGCCCGCCTTCCTTCCCGTATATCCGATCTCAACCATACGCTTGAGGATTGGAGCGGGTTTGTACCTTTCCCACCCGGTCTGCTGGTAGATTCCTTCCAGGAGGTCCACCACAACATCAATGCCCACCAGGTCTGCCAGCTCAAACGGGCCCATAGGCCAGTTGTGTGAGAGTTTCTCTATCTTGTCTATGTCTTCTACGCTGGCCAGATTCTCCTCCAACAGCTTGGCCGCCTCGTTGAAGACCAGGGTCACAATTCTGTTGGTGACGAATCCGGGCGAGTCCTTGACCACAACCGTTTCCTTGCCCAAAGACTGGACAAAATCGACGCTTACCTTCAGAGTCTCCTCCGACGTGAGCAAGGACTTCACTATCTCCACTCCCCTCATCAGCGGCACGGGGTTCATGAAGTGCGTGCCGATCACCCTGTCGGGACGATCGGTGGCCGAGGCCAGCAGACTCACCGGTATTCCTGAGGTGTTGGAGGCCAGAATCGTCTCCTTCCTGCAGACTTCCTCCAGTTGCGCGAATATGGGCAGCTTCACCTCCGCCCGCTCAAATACCGCCTCTATGACGTAGTCGGCATCTTGCGCTCCGTTCCTGATGTCAACCGATGTTTTCAGCCCGGCCAGGGCTTTGTCGCTCTCCTCAGCACTCATTTTGCCCTTTTCCACAAACTTGCCCAGGCTGGCCTTGATCTTGCTCAGACCACGGTCAAGGAACTCCTGCTTTGTATCGACCATGATCGTTTCGTAGCCCGCCTGTGCGGTTACCTGAGCTATACCACTGCCCATAGTTCCAGAACCAATGACACATACCTTCTTTATCGTCATGTTCGTACCCTCCATGATGTCTATGAGCCGCGCACCCGCCCTCGATTCCTAAGCCGGGAAGCAGCTCCTGCCAGCTAGCTCCAGCCAGGCAACTCCATGTCACACCGGGTAAACTACTTACCGCTGCTTCCTTCCGGACCTGACGGGGTTCATAGCCCCCCGGTTGCATAGAACCCGACTATCAACACCGCTCAACAGGAACAACTCTTCCCAGCCGTAAACCTCAAACAGGAATTCAGCCCCGCTATAGCGGTTTTCGGGTACAGGGCACCGCTAGCTCCCCGCCTAGCACGGCTCAGTTGATGATGTTAGCAATTAGCCCCGCCCAAGTCAAACGCTCGGGCCAGTGCAAGAATCGCTTGACAGCTTCAGGATGCTGATATACCATGCCGCCACGATACAGGCGAGACCGGCCCTTCACGCATAGGGTCCCGCTGCGCAGGGTCCGTCATCTGGAAACAATCATGGGATACAAAGAGATAAGATACGAGTTATCTGACGGAATCCTGACCATCACGCTGAACAGACCGGAGAAGCTGAATGCTTACACTCTGGTCATGGACGCCGAACTCAAGGATGCCCTGAATACAGCCGACGCAGACGACGAGGTAAGAGCTGTCATTGTGACCGGTGCCGGTCGGGCTTTCTGTGCGGGCGCCGATCTGACCCTGGGTGACAAGACCTTCGACTACAAAGCCATGGGACTGGAAGACACGCTAGACACACTTCGAGATCCAGGTGGCATCACCACCCTGAGGATCTACGACATGAAAAAGCCGCTGATTGCGGCCATCAACGGTCCGGCCGTGGGGTTCGGTATCACCATGACGCTGCCCATGGATATTCGTTTGGCATCAGAAGATGCCAGGATGGGCTTTGTCTTCGCAAGGCGGGGCATCGTACTGGAGGCATGCAGCAGCTGGTTTCTACTCCGTATCGTGGGCATAAGCAAAGCGGCAGAGTGGGTCCTCACCGGCAGAGTATTCGAGGCAAAAGAGGCACACGCCCAAGGATTGGTCAGTGAACTGCTGGCGCCTGATGATCTCATTCCCAGGGCACGTGAAATCGCTGCCGAGATCGCCCGCAATACCTCTGCAGTCTCAGTGGCGCTCTGCCGTCAGCTGCTCTGGAAGATGCTGGGCGCCGACCACCCCATGGAAGCTCACAGGCTGGAGTCAAAGTGCATGTTCTGGGCGGGCGGTCAGGCAGACGCTACCGAAGGAATTCTCTCCTTCCTTGAGAAAAGGCCGCCGGAATTCACAATGAAGCCCGGCTCTCAAATGCCCGAAGTCTATCCGTGGTGGACCGACAGGCCATTCGAGGAGTAACGACACGAGCCCGTTCACGGAGACTCAATCCGTGAACGCCCCTGATACCTCCGCGTCTCCTTGAGCTTCTTCCTGTCTATCTTCCCCGAGGCAGTCTTAGGTATGCTGTCCACGAGTTCGATGCGCTTGGGCACCTTGAAATCGGCGAGATTCTGATAGCACAGGGCTGACAAATCCTGCGCTGTGGCCGTGTGCCCTTCCTTAAGCACCACGAAGGCGGTGGAGGTCTGTCCTCTGTAACCATCGTCGATGCCAACGTAGGCTGCCTCACCTACACTCGGGTGGCCCAGCAGAACGAACTCCACCTCCGAGGGACCGATCTTCAGCCCTGAAGACGTGACTATGATGAAGGATTTCTTCTCTATGTACTCCAGATAACCTTCCTCATCCATCCTCACCAGATCTCCAGTATAAAACCAGCCATCCTTCAGCACCTCAGCCGTCAGTTCAGGCGCCTTGTAGTATCCTTTCATCGCCCAGGGGGCGTTGAAAACAGCCTCTCCTATATCTCCGCGGGAAGCCTCCTTCCCGTTGTCATCCAATATCCTCAGGCCACAAATCGGTGTGCCCACGGTTCCCAGCTTGCGACTGCTGGCCGTGCTTACAGAGACGGCCGAGATCTCAGTCAGGCCGTATATCTCATAGAGCGACAGCCCGAACTTATGTTCAAGTGACCTCATGAGAAGAGGGAACGACTTCGCCCCGGCGGTAACGGCCAATCGTAGAGAGCCTAGTTCATACCTTGCCAGGATGTTGTCAGGCACCATGGCCAGGGCGTTATACATGGCAGGCACTCCGAAGATCATCGTTCCCTTCTCTCTGCTCACGGACTCCAGAACCGCCCTGGGCGTGAAGGTGGGCACAATCACCACGGTAGATCCGGTGATGATGGACCCGAAAAGCACCTCGAACAGGCCAAACAGATGGGAGAAACGAACAAGATCCATGACGACATCGTCCCTCCTCCGGCCTATCCTCGCGGAAACGATGGGAGGGGTTCCCATAATCGAAGCATGCGTATGCACCGCCCCTTTCTGTCTTCCCAGAACACCCGATGTGTAGAGGATGCTGGCCTCATCGTCGTCTCTTAGATCGACAGAGGGAGACGAGGCAGAACTCCTTGCCACCATCCCAGCGTAAGAATCTGTATCAACCTCAATCACGTGTTCCAGCAGAGGTAAGCTGTCCAAGTATGAGGAGAGAGTCTGCGAGAACTCCTTCTCCGTAATCAAGACCTTTGAGTCGGAGTCCCGCAGCAGGGAGTCCAGCTCGGGGCCCTTAAGCGAGGTGTTGAGCAACACAGCCACGGCTCCGGTCTTGATCACACCGAAGTAGTTGATGACCCAATCCGGGCTATGGGTCATCAGGATGGCTATGTGGTCGCCCTTGCCAGTACCCAGGTCCAGAAGGGCGTTGGCTACCTTGTTAGAGGACTCGTCCAGTTCACGATAGTTGACCCGACTGGCACCAGAGACCAGGGCTTCCTTGTGTGGGAGTTCGCTGGCAGCACGCTCCAGAGCCTGCCTAATGTTCATTTATGACTCCAGGAACTCTGTTCACGAATCCGCGGTAACTATATCGCAACAACACGTGTATGACAACCCCCGGGCTATAGTGTCTTCGAGCGTAGATCAGAGTAGATCACACCCAGCATGGCCGTCGGCGACGTGAGTGAGATTAGCGGCGCGGGCACAGGCGAACGGCCTACCATCCGGTTCAGACAAGCACAGCAAGCCAACACGCGGTTATCGGCCGATACTACGGCCCCGCGGAGGCTGCGGCTGAGGCAGCTGTTGCGGCAACTGCTGGGGCTGCTGCGGTTGCTGCTGGAATTGTATGGCTATCACCTCGCTCCCGGCCTCAAATAGCTCAGACTTGATCTCATGTACCAGGCCCCACGACTTCGCGTCCTCGGGGTACAGCATAGTTCCCTCAATCATAACATCGGTAACATCCTTCGCGTCTCTGCCCGTATTAGCTGCAATCACCCTAGCGATGTTCTCCATATCAACCCTCAGGCCCTTCAGCCTCTCCTCCAGAACCTTTTCCTCCAGATTCTGGTCGCCCCTGAACTGAACATTGACCCCGTGGAACAGGAAGCGCGCCTGGGGTACAGACAGCCTTTTAGAACCGGCACAATACAGCACAATGCCTATCGAGTCGACGCTGCCGAAATTGTGTGTGGTAATGGAAGCAGGCACCCCCTTCAGGTAGTTGTAGGCGCTCAAGCCGTGGATGACTGAACCGCCGGGTGAGGAGACAAGGATGATGAACCTGTCTACTCCCTGTTTCATCTTCTGATCGACCGCGTTCATGAGCGCATTGACAGTAGCGTCGATCACCGGGGCAAAGAACCTGATCACAACCGGTTTCATAATGCCCCAATTGTAACAGACATGCGGGTATTAGGGAAAGACCAACCGTAGCAGCCGAGCGATTTTGCTATACTATGAAACGGGATTATCTTCATGAATGACCTGAACAGGATCAAGGCTAGGATACAGGGGCTGCGGGAGAGGATCAACCATCATAATCACCTTTACTATGTGCTCGACAGCCCCGAGATCAGCGATGCCGAGTACGATGAGCTGATGAAGGAGCTCGGTCGGCTTGAGGCTGACCATCCTGAACTGGTCACCCCAGACTCGCCGACACAGCGAGTGGGAGCGCCTCCTGCAGCATCGTTCGGCGTGGTCGAACACCCCCAACCCCTGCTCAGCCTGGCCAACGCCTTTTCCTATGAGGAGTTGGCGGCCTGGCACAGGCGGGTAGGCAACCTCCTCGGCGGACAACGATTCGACCTGGTCTGCGAACCCAAGATCGATGGACTGGCTGTAGCTTTGACCTACATCGACGGCCTGCTGGTCACAGGGGCGACCAGAGGGGACGGGTACCAGGGAGAAGACGTCACTCAGAACCTGAAGACCATCAGGAGTGTTCCCCTTTCCGTGCCCAGAGAGGCGCCGCACAGGTTTGAGGTCAGGGGCGAAGTCTATATGCCTAAAGCCGGCTTCAAGAAGCTTAACGAACAGCGGGCCAGAGAAGGTCTCCCGCTATTTGCCAACCCCAGAAATGCCGCCGCTGGCTCAGTGCGGCAGCTCGATTCCAGCGTCACCGCCAGACGCCCCCTGGACATATTCATCTATGCCCTTGGTTGGGCAGAGGGCCAGGCACTGCCCGGGAGTCACTGGGAGATCATGCATTACCTTAAGTCGTTGGGCTTCAAGACGAACCCCGACATTGCCCTGTGTCGTTCCATGGATGAACTGGAGGCCCAGTACCGATACTGGCTGGACCGTCGTGAGAAGCTCTCCTACGAGGTTGACGGCATGGTGGCAAAGGTGAACTCCATCTCACTTCAACAGGAACTGGGTACGGTGGCTCATGAACCAAGATGGGCGATTGCCTATAAGTTCCCCGCCCTGCAGGGCAACACAAGGCTGGTTGATATCGGCATAAACGTAGGCAGGACCGGAAGCCTCAATCCATACGCAGTTCTCGAGCCGGTCAGGGTGGGCGGCGTAGTTATCAGCCACGCGGCCCTGCATAATGAAGAGGACATCCATCGCAAGGATATACGTATAGGCGACTGGGTCATCGTGCAGCGCGCGGGCGAGGTCATACCTGAGATCATCGGGCCGGTACTCAGCCGGCGGACGGGTCAGGAGAAGGTCTTCTCTATGCCTGCTCAGTGCCCTGTCTGCGGGAGCGAGGTGATCAAGCCCGAGGGTGAGGCCATGCATCGATGCACCAATGCTGCCTGCCCTGCGCAGGCTCTGGAGAAGATCAAGCACTTCGTCAGCCGGGGGGCCATGGATATCGATGGTATAGGCGAGAAGCTCTGTCAGGCCCTATTCGAGGCCGGCCTCATCAAGGATGCTGCCGACCTGTACTACCTCGAAAAAGAGCAACTGCTCGGTCTGGAAAGGATGGCGGATAAGAGCGCGGTTAATCTGCTCAATTCCATCGAGAAGAGCAAGCTGAGACCACTGGCCAGAGTTATCTTTGCACTGGGGATCCCGCATGTAGGTGACCAGTACGCCGAACTGCTGGCGGAGCGGTTCCGCGGCATTGACCAGTTGGCCCGCGCTAGCCGGGAAGACCTTCTGGCCCTGCCTGCTGTCGGACCTAAAATGGCTGAGAGCATCGATGCCTTTTTCAGGCAGGAAGGAAACAGGCAGATCATCGGGAAGCTGAGAAGCGCAGGAGTGAGACTGGACAGCAAAGAGGCGGAAGAAGCACAACCTGAGGAACTGCCTTTAGCTGGCGTCGAATTCGTCTTGACAGGCAAACTGGAATCCTTCTCCCGTCCGGAAGCAGAAGCGCGAATAACGGCCCTGGGAGGCAAGGCCGGCTCCGATGTCACCAGGAAGACCTCTTACGTAGTGGTGGGCGTAGATCCCGGCTCCAAGTTAGCCAAAGCTGAAAGGCTGGGGATAGAGATCATTAACGAGGCCCAGTTCCTGGAACTACTCAATGAGAGGACATGAAGGCTCTTGCCTCCTAGCTGGTACGCCGCTTGACTGGCGCCTGAGCAGGGTATACACTCTCACCGGAACCGGGTGACGCCGAGCCCCTCGCAATGCTGATGCTGGTCATACAAACTGACGGCGAGTTGCGTTGCGACAACCACCAGTGCCGGACTGCGCCAGAGCGGACCAGGCGCAGTGGTTCGCACTCTGGACCGATCTCTTGGACATGAACTGACCAAGGGTCAATTGTGTGGGGAGTTCCTTGAACACCTGGCACTGAGCCCGAACATATGAAGCTGAAGCCGTATTCCGAGAACGACATGCCTCGCATGGTGAGCCTGCTGAATGAAGTGCAGAGGCAGTCCTACGAGTTCATACCCTATACTGAGGAAGGCCTCCGAGCACGGCTGACAGGCGCAAGTTCGGTTCTGCTCACTGTTGATGAGCAGGACCGGATTCTGGGGTTCGCCTATCTGCGTCAAGACTGGTATGGAGAGACGTTCACACTATGTGTCCGGTTCTGCCCTGAGAGAGACGAGATCAGTGACCGCTTGCTGGCGGCTATTGAACCTGCGAACAAGACGGGTGACGTTAGCACCTCGATCGATCCTCTTGACAGCGACAGGCTGGCCTTCTTCACCGCCAGAGGGTATGAGCCAGAAAGCAGCCTCTACCAGATGCTGGCCGACCTTGAGCAGCCGCTACCCCTCCCGCCGCTGCCCGATGGCTACGTCGCAAGGTGCCTCAGGCCCGACGAGGAGGAAGCTCTCATCCAACTGGCGAATGCCGCCTACGATGGGGACCGACTGCGGCCCGGCATACTGGAACGCTGGCGGGCAGACGACCCGATTTTCGACGTGGACCTGGTGCACCTGGCTGAATACGGAGGCGAGCTGGTTGCCCTGGTTGCAGGTCGCTCAGATCTGGAGTACAACAAGCACTATCGTGCCCGCAGAGGCTATCTCGGCCCGGCATGTACCCTGCCAGCTCACCGGGCCAAGGGCCTGATCAAGGTCCTCACCGCCCGGGCTATGCACTCCCTGCGCGATCGGGGCATGCGGACGGTCTGCCTGCATACCTGGGAGGGAAATCCACCGGCAGTAAAGCTGACAAAGGACCTGGGCTTCCGCGTGGGCCATGAGTACAGGATTTTGCACAAGATCCTGCCTCGATCAGGCGAACCGCGTTGAAGATGGCCCTGAGCGGATGCTTAGTGTGCAAAGCTGTCATGTGCCAACCCTGACGTTAGCCCCATGAAACTGCGACCCTATTGCCAGAACTACATACCGAAACTCCTCGACCTCCTGAATGACCTCGACAGGAACACATATGAGTTCATCCCCTGGACCCAAGATGACCTTCGAGAGGAACTGGAACAGGCAAGCTCGGTCCGGCTCGCAGTCGGCCAGCACGGCGACATCGTCGGGCTCGCCTATCTACGCCAGGAGTGGTGGAGCGAGACGATCGGGCTCTACCTGCAGCCGGGGCCTGAGCGGGAACTGACAGGACATGCCCTGCTGGACGCAGTTGAACCCGCTACAAAGACTGGTCGCCTTACAATCTTGATTGACCCGATTGATCAGGGGCTGCTGGCCTTGTTCGGGGCAAGGGGGTATACGACCGTGAGCACGTCCTACCACATGATTGCGGATCTCAGCCGGCCGCGGCCCACGCCGGGCGTCACCGAAGGATATCTTGTAAGAAGCCTGAAAGCCGACGAGGAGGAGCAACTCATCCGGCTGGCAAACGATGCTTACCGCCTGGATCGACTCCAACCGGGCATTCTAGCCAAATGGAGTGCTGAGGACCCTATCTTCGATATGGAGTGCGTCAGCCGTGGCGGAATCTGGAGACACCCTAATCGCGGCGGTGGTAGGTCGCTCCGATCTGGAATACAACAGGCACTACCACGCCCATCGCGGCTATCTTGGACCGGCGGCCACCCTGCCAGCTCACCGCGGGAAGGGCCTGGCTGAGGCCCTAACTGCCCAGGCCATGAACGTCCTCTTTGAACGTGGGATACACACTGTCTGTCTTCACACGTGGGAGACCAATAAGCCGGCCCTGGGAGCCATTAGAGACCTGGGCTTTAGAGCGGGGCATGAGTGGAAGGTCCTGCGCAAGACCATACACTGACCATGCACAGGCCTCTACTACTCCTTCTGCACGCCGGTGAAGGTGAAGTCCTTGATATAGACAGCGGGCATTAGGGAGAACATGCCGCCCTCGTCGCTGATGACCTCTCGCTCCCGGGAGATCGCCTGCACGTTGGAGAATGCACGCAGCATGCTCTCGGTCCAGCGCAGGTTCTTCACTGCATGCTTGATCTTGCCGTCCTCCACAAGAAATGTCCCGTATCTGGTCATCCCCGTCATCAATGCCTTCTTAGGGTCTAGAAAGCCGTTCACATAATGGAAGTTGGTGACCAGCAGTCCACGCCGGCACGAGCCTATCATCTCCTCCAGTGAAGAGTCGCCAGGTTCGATACAGACGTTCCATGGCATCGCTCCATGCGGCATGCCTGGCGGCAGACCGTGGCCCGTCGGCCTCGCCTTGGCTTGATTAGCGCTGATCGTGTCAAAAACGACGCCGCGGTTAACCCCCCGCTCTATCATCACCACCTTCTGCTTGGGAAAGCCCTGGAAGTCAAACGGGAGTCCCTGTGCCTCGGGCTCAACGATGCTGTCATATACGGTGATGTTCTCGCCCATCGAGCGCTCACCCAGCTTGCCGGCCATGAAGCTCCTCCCTTCGATGAAGGCGTTGGACCCGAAAGCAATGAAGCCCATCCACATCATCACCTCCGCAAGGCAATTCGGCTCCAGTATCACGTCGATCTGCCCGATGGGTATCTCCTGCTGATCCCTGTTCATCGCGCATCGCTCGAATGCCCTGGCCGCCACGGCCTCGAAGTCGATGGTGCTGACGTCATGAGAAAAGGCCCCGGCACGACTCATGCCGTGCTCAGACACCGGTACGATCGCTATGTTTGCATGTGTAAGCGCGTGATAGGCGGCCAGGCCGTTGGAGTTGAGGACAGCGATCTCGCCATCTCCGCTCGTGAAGGCCCCAGCCACCTCGAACCCCAACCGCTCAGCCTGGATGAATACCTTCTTCATCACCTCGGCCCGCGCCATCGGTGAAAACTCGGCCGTGGCCTCGAAATACGTCTGCGTCTTCCGGTACTCTGCAGGTTGCGGAAAATCCTCGAAATACGGGTTCTCCGGTTGGTGCAGTGCCGACTCCCGGGCCTGTTCGGCGGCCCGAACCAGTTCGTCTTCCTCTAGCTTGTTGATGGTGACCACGCCCAGTCGCTTGCCCTCAGCCACCCTGACATAGACGCGGGTGTTCTCATCAACGACATTCTGGTGGATCGCCGACCTGGTGTAGCGGGTGAGGCCACTCCGGCCACCCATATAGACCAGTTCGGTCCGCTCTGCCGGAGAGCGGTCTGTAACGCGCTTCAGTAACGACAGAATGTGCTGTTCACCTATCATTTCTTAACCCCCACTTCGATATTCCTGAATCTGGCCGGAGCCACGCCGTGGGCGACATGCATCGTCTGGGGCGGCTCCCCCTTTCCGCAGTTCGGGAGTCCCCAGACCTTCCACTCGCTCCTGCCGCAGACCGCGTCGCACGAGTTCCAGAACTGGGGGGTTATTCCCGTGTACACAGGATTCTTGAGCATCCGTACCTTCTTGCCCCCCTTTATCTCCCAGGCAATCTCGCACCCAAACTGGAAGTTCAGCCTCAGGTCGTCGATTGACCAGGACTTGTTGGTGGCCACCAGTATTCCATCGCCCGTATCGGCGATAAGCTCGTCCAGGGTGGGCCCGTTCTCCGCGGGTTCGAGGTTTATGTTGATCATCCTGATCAGCGGGATATGGTTCCAACTCTCTGCCCTCATCGCCCCGCTGCTATTCCTGCCCAGGACCGGGGCGGTCTCCCTTGATGTAAGGTAACCAACAAAGATTCCCTCGTTGATGATGGGAAACCTCTGTGCCGGCACGCCTTCGTCGTCATATCCGAAGGATCCGATGGATCCGTCGATCGTGGCATCACCGTAGACATTCACCAACTTCGAGCCGTACTGGAACTTCCCCAGCTTATCCGGTGTCAGGAAGCTACCCCCCGCATAGCTGATCTCAGTTCCCAGGGCACGGTCTAGCTCGGTCGGATGACCGCACGACTCGTGAACCTGCAGAACAAGCTGCGAAGAGTCGATTATGAGGTCGCGCTTCCCCGCCGGGCAGGGTTCGGCAGTTAGAAGCGCCAGCGCCTCCTCGCGCGTCCGTTCGGCATTCTCGACCAGCTTCAGGGATTCCACAAACTCGTAGCCATAAGTCGCTACATCACCACCCATGCTACTGGGATAGGACCTTCGCTGCACGTCGCCATCTCCAATCGCCGTCGCCTCAATGCCCGCGCCGCTCTCCAGTATGCTCTGTGTGATCTCAGCCCCCTCGGTGCTCAAGAAGAGCTTATCGGTTCGGTAGAAGCTCATTTCCCCTTCCGCCACGGCGATCCGCTTGTCCTGCCGGAGTATCTTAACAGCACCAAACAGAAGCTCCAGTTTCCTGTCGAGAGGGACGGCAAGAGGATCAACATCAAAGTGCGTTCTGTACGAGCCCTTCTTCGGTTCTGAGTCATCGAGTTTGACTGGCTCACGCTGAGTCAGGTAACTCGCCTTGGCCACCTCCAACGCACGCCTTCCTGTCTTCATCACATCCGCCTCCGTAAGCCGGGCTGAGGCGGCAAAGCCCCATGAGCCCTTGTAGAGGACGCGAATCCCGAAGCCACAGTCGCTCTTGCGCGAAAGTCCTGCCACCTGCTCATTGCGCACCGTGATGCTCTCGCTCTCGCGATCAAGATAGCGTGCGTCGGCATATTCAGCGCCGGACCGGCTCAGATCCGTTAGGGCCTCTCTAAGCCATTCCTTTGTCTGCATCAGGCCTCCTTTCGCCCTGAGTTTAGCAGATATCCGACCTCAGACCAACCTGAACTGCAACACAAGATGATGGAGCGTTCTCCTCATGGTATACCCGGCTTAATACCATCCGCTGCGAGGGCACGTGGGGCAGGAACTACATCGAATAGTCACCGCCTTTGACGAAAGACTGGCGACAGCGTATATTGTTACGACTGCAGGACGAGGTTAGGACGAACTCAAGGTTAGTTTCGAGAAGCAGTTGAGCCACGATGCTCGCCTGACAAGCTACGAGGAGTCTCAAGGGGGACCACAATCCACTGAAGATCATAGTCGGACTTGGAAATCAGGGCAAAGCCTATGCCCGTAACCGCCACAATATCGGCTTTCGGTGTTTGAATCAGTTCGCTCGGCTCAGTTCCATTCGGCTTGACCGCAGGCAGTGCCGGGCCAAAGTCGGCATGGGCGAACTGCAGGGCGAGAGGTTGCTGCTGGCTAGGCCGGCAACCTTTATGAATCTAAGTGGCGATTCTGTAGGGTGCCTGGTGCGAAAGCATGGCATTCAGCTGAGCGATCTACTTATAATCCACGATGACATGGACCTGCCTCTAGGCAAGATTCGGCTGCGCCAGAGCGGAGGGGCGGGAGGACACAGGGGCATGAACTCGATAATTGCCGCCCTGGGAAGTCAGGACTTCCCCAGAGTCAGGGTTGGCATCGGTCGACCCAGAGATGAAGAAACCCCAACCACCGAGGACGCCATAATCAGTTACGTGCTCAGCGACTTCTCACCCGGGGAAGAGGCGATAATCAGGCCCGTGATCATCAAGGTAGCCGAGGCCATTGACTGCTTTCTCAGCCGAGGAATAACAGTGGCAATGAACAACTTCAACTAGCCACTAAGCGTCGGTTCTTCAGAACGACAGGCCTAGCCCGATGCGCATCAACCACCCCAAGTGGCTGTCACGGATCTAATCCGCCTGAGTGTCTGGCTCAGCCCCGCCGCGTTCCGCTGCAGGGGCAGTATATGCCTCCCAAGAAAATCCATGAATGGACTCGGCCAGAAACTGAGCCAGCTCCCCGACTGCATGGACACAAGCATTTGGCTCCGCGACCGGTCGTATTCGTTCCTCACGGATATGCTGTCTGCCGGACACCCAGTT